>DATNEW010000031.1 GCA_035606695.1 Gemmatimonadaceae bacterium | reverse complement strand
ATCGCCGCGGCGCCGGGTGCGTCGCTCTCGATCGTCGCGCCGACCGCGGATGCGAGTCCGGGCGGCAAAGGCATCAGCGGCGTGACGACGTTCACCTTCGCGGCGGGCGCCTTCAGCGACCCCGACGCGATTTACACGTGGGACTTTGGCGACGGCTCGCCTGCCGGTAACGGATTGACGGCGACGCACACCTACACGCGCGAAGGAACGTTTACCGCCACCGTGCACGTCTCCGGAGCGAAGACCGGGACCGCACGAACCACGGTGCGCGTCGGAAGCCTGACCGGCAGCTGGATTCAGACGAACGCCGGAAGCATCTTCATGCGGTTGGTGATCGCGCAACAGGGCGCGTCGTTGTCGGGGACGTGGTACGTCATGGTGCCGGCGGGAACACCGTTTTCGCCGGTGAACAATGCCGCGTTCTCCGCGACAGCCCTCACCGGCTCGGTGCGCAGCCCGAACCTCGTTGCGATGACACAAGGCGGTGAATGCCAGCGCGTCATCACGCAGGGCAGCGTCGATCCGGAGCTGACGGTGATCAGCGGACCGGCGACCGCGCTCAACACGGCCTGCACCAACATCGGCACGCAAACGTTCGCGCGCGATACGGCACCGCCGATCACGAGCGTCGTCGTGAGCGGCGGCGCGACATCGCTGCTCGCGGGAGCGTCGACGACCTTCACGGCCACGGTCACCGGCGGCTTCAACAAGCAAGTGATCTGGACGACGTCGAACCCCTCCGTCGCCGGCGTGAATGCGACGGGTACCGTGACGGCGAATGGAACCGGGACGGCGACGATCACGGCGATCGCAATCGGTGATCCCACGAAGACCGCGACGGCACAGGTGTCGGTCGGCTCGCCGAAAGTGGTCCGCAGTGTGATCGTGACGCCATCGAGCACGTCGATTCAAGTCGGCGGAACGACTGCCTTCTCGGCCGTCGTCGACGCCGACACGGGGGTCGATCGGTCGGTGAAATGGTCGTCGTCGAATGCGGGCGTCGCGACGGTGAGCGGCACCGGCGTGGTGACGGGAGTCGCGGCAGGCACGGCGACGATCACGGCGACGTCGGTGGCGGATGCGTCGAAGAGCGGGTCCGGGACGGTCACTGTCATCGCCGCGGCGGTCAAGAGCATCGTGATCAAACAAGGCCCGGACATTCCGCTCGGGATGAAGGTGAGCGGCGACGTCACCAAGAATCTCACGGCGACTTTGGTGTTCGACCCCGGGGCCGATACCACTCTCGTGTGGTCGACGGCGAATTCGTCGATCGCCACGGTGACCTCGACCGGCGCGCTCACGGGACGCGGATTCGGAACGACGACCGTGACGGCGCAGTCGGCGTCGACGCCGACGGTGTCGGCAACGTCGAGCGTGTTCGTGTGCGGATTTCCGACGATCGTCTCGATCAACAATGCGGTAACGGGTATCCCGACGAATCTCGGCGCAGTCAGGGATTCGATCGACGTCGTGATCGGTGGGGCGGCCGTCACGCAGCCCGGCGTGCGATCGGCGAATGTGACGATTCAGGCTGCAGCCGGTTCCCCGTTGACACAGAGTCCGTTCATCGCGGCCGGGTCCACGAGTCAGGTAACGTCGCGCATCAACACGCGAACGCTTCCGAACGGCACCTACCTCTTGTCGGCGTCCATCTGGGACTTTGTGCCGGGTTCGTCAGCAGTGGCTACCGCCGGCTGTGCCTCGACGCCCGTGAACATCACCATCAACAATCCATAACGAAGCGAGCATGAGCGCGCACCGGCGCACGGCCATCACGAGGAGCGCGACATTCTGCGTCGCGCTCCTCGCCGCCTGTATCGACCACGGCGATCCCACGAGCCCCATCGCGCGATCGTCGCGCTTCACGATCGTCGCGAACTTCGCCCGCGTCGCCGCCGAGACGCGTTCGGTGGCATTCAAGATCTCGTATGAGCGTGACTCGTCGGCCGCCGTCCTCCTCGACAGTGCGCTGATCTCGGTGCCGGCAGGTCAGACCGGTCCCGCGACGCTCGATCATAGTTTCACGATCGATCTCGCGCCGTGCCTCGCCGATCCGCATCACTCGGGCGGGGCGCACTGCACGCTCGACGTCGCGACGACGCTGCTCGACGCCTCGGGCACCGTCATCGACCGGCAGACACTGACCGCGATCGCGGCGACGCCGGGCAGCAGCGTCACGACGACGCCCGTATCGCTCTTCGCGCCACGACAACCCCTGTCGGTGAACGACATCAACGCGTGCGCCATTCGCCTCGGCGTCACGTACTGCTGGGGCGGCAACTCGAACGGGCAACTTGGCGACGGCACCACGCAGACACGCACGGCGCCGGTCCCCGTGGCCGGCGGTGTGCGGTTCATCTCACTCGCCGGGGGATTCGAGGCAACGTGCGGGCTGAGCGTCGACAGCACCGCGGCCTGTTGGGGACTCAACTTCGTCGGCGAGATCGGCAATGGATCGTCGGCTCGCGCAAACGTCGCGACGCCGACACCTGTCGCCGGGGGCCTCCACTTCAAGTCGATCGTTGCCGCGCCGGAATTGTTCTGCGCGCTGACCGGCAGCGGCGCCGCCTACTGTTGGGGCGCGGGGTTCGAGGGCGGGCTTGGCGACGGGGATACGACGAATCGTGCGACGCCTACGCCGGTGAGCGGCGGCCAGCAGTTCGTCGCGATCGGCGCCGGCCAAGCGCATGCCTGCGGCATCACGAGCGCCGGCGCCGCGTTCTGCTGGGGCGACAACGTCAATGGCGACGTCGGCGACGGAACGACGATCCAACGCAACACGCCCGTCGCCGTCACCGGCGGCAAGGCGTTCGTCTCGATCACGGGCGGCAACGCGCACACGTGCGCGCTCACGAACGCGGGCGAAGCGTACTGCTGGGGACTCAACGACAGCGGCGAGCTCGGCGACGGCACGACGACGCAGCGACTCGTGCCGACGCTCGTCTCGGGCGGACACACCTTCACGCAGATTCAGGCCGCGCACAACGGCAACGGCGAAGGTACGACGTGTGCGCTCGACACGAGCGGCGTGCTCTATTGCTGGGGCAGCAACGTGCGTGCACAGCTCGGTGACGGCACACTCACGAATCACAGCGTGCCCACGCCCGTTGCGGGCGGCCAGCGATTCACGTTCTTTGATATCGACAACGAGGGCGGATGCGGGCTGGCCGTCGGCGGAACACCCTTCTGTTGGGGGCAAAACGCGCTGGTCGCTCCATCGAACACGGTGCGCGCGAACCCGACGCCAGTCGCGGGACAGTTCATCAACCTCAGCGCGGGGACCGGCGACACGTGCGGGATTCGTGTCGGCGGCACCGCCGCGTGCTGGGGAACGAACGGCTCCGGCGCACTTGGCGACAACACACTGCTGCCGCATTCGGCGCCGCAGAACGTCGCCGTCAGCGCGACGTTCTCGAGCATCGCGACGTCAGCGTCGGAAAGTTGCGCTGTCGCGACGGACGGCAGCGTGGATTGCTGGGGCGCCATGACCGCGGCGCTCGGCATTGGTACCCTGACGTCGGCGCTCACGTCGCCGCCGACGAAGGTTGCCAGCAGCGCGAAGTTCAGGAGCGTGTCAGTCAACGGCGGCGGCTCGAGCCTTGGCCCGGACGCGTGCGGCGTCACGACGACCGGCGGCATCCTTTGCTGGGGATCGAATCGCTTCGGCCAGGTCGGCGATGGGACGACGACGAGCCGCACCACGCCCACGCCGATCGCGAGCACCGATACGTTCACGACCGTCTCGGTGCGGGCCGGTGGCGCCTGCGCGGTCACCGGGAGCGGCAAGGCGCTGTGCTGGGGTACGAACAACACCGGCCAGCTCGGCAATCGCTCGACGTCCTCGGGAGTCACGCCGTCGCCGTCGCTGGTGGCGGGTGGGATTCTGTGGGAAACCGTCTCAGCCGGCCAGGTACACACGTGCGGGCTCACGACCAGCGGAACGGCGGCCTGCTGGGGACAGAATACCTTCGGTCAGCTTGGCAACGGCGCCACGAGTACGACGTCAGTCACGTCACCGTCCGTCGTGGCCGGCGTGATCGCGTTCAGCAAGATTTCGGTCGGCGACTCGCACACGTGCGCTGTTTCGCTGACCGGCACGGTGTACTGCTGGGGATCGAATGCGCTCGGCGAGCTTGGAGACGGGACGACCACCGATCGCTCGTCGCCAACGCCCATTGCGAGCACCGCCGTCTTCGTCGACGTGAGCGCGGGATCCGGGCACACGTGCGCGTGGACCGCATCGGACGCCGCATTTTGCTGGGGAACGAATCTGAACGGGCAGATTGGCGACGGGACGAGCGGATCGTCGCTGGTGCCCGTACCCGTCGCGCTGCCGTGACGATTCTCTAATTACTCGACCACTTCGACCACCACCGGCCCGTTCGCCCGCGTCATGCACGCCAGGCGGCACGGACCGGCCTCGAGCCCGCGCCGCTTCAGCGTCTTGATCTCCTTCTCGGTGACGGGCGTGAGATGCTCCGCGCCCGAGACGACGCGAATCGCGTCGCAGCCGCACATGCCGGCCCAGCACTCGTAGTCGATTTGCACGTCGTTGGCATCGGCCCACTCGAGGAGCGTCTTCGACGGATCGATCGGCCCCGACTTGTTCTGTCCCGCGAACGAAATCTGCGGTCCGGCGGCGGCCGCGTGCGGCTCGACAATCGCCGGCGGCACTTGCGCAACGTCGGCCGCCGTGGCGGTCGATGGGCCTCCGCCCGCCGGCGCGGAGCTCTTCTTCTCGTGCAGATCCTCGCGCAACTGCACGGACAGGTGCTGCATCCCGACGCGAATGATGTCGCCCTGCTCGAGCTTGCGCCGGTTCTCGACCTTCACGTACGTGCCGTTGCGGCTGTTGAAGTCGTTCACGGTGATGCCGTCAGCATCGACGACGAACGACAGGTGATGCCGCGACAGCGTGGGATCGTTGTCGTCGAGCACGACGTCCGGTTGATGGCTTCCGCCCGACCGGCCGAACACGGTCGTTCCCGTCAGCGGATATTGTCCGACCTGCACGCCGCCGGCATCGAAGTGCTCGACCTGCGGCGGCTCGCCGCGTGACGGCTGCGTGACGAAGAGAATCTGCCGCCCCGCGCGAATGAGATCGCCGTCGCGCACGGTCATCGGATGTTCGGGTCGTACGCGTAAATAGGTGCCGGCGCGGCTGCCGTCGTCCCGCAGGAAATAGTCGTCGTCGACGCGCGAGATCGATGCATGCGCCGCCGACATCGTGACGTCGTTCGCGAACGTGATGTCGCAGTCGACGCGGCCGATCGTCGTCGCGCCTTCCGGTTTGAGCCGAAACTCCTCGGCCTCGATGCCCGCGGGCGTCACCAGCACCAAACGTCCCGCCGTGTCCGCGGGCGTCGCGTCGGCCGGCGAGCGCGCCTCCGTCTCCGGCGATAGCGGCACCCCGTTGAGACCCAAGCTGACACTGCTCGCGCGCGGATCCTTCGGCGCGGCGTTCGACGGCGCGTCGCCGACTTCCACCTGCACGACCGATTTGCCGTCGAGGCGCTGGCGAATCACTTCGGCCACGAACACACCGTCGCGCAGCGAGGTCTTGATGTTGCCGCGATGCTTCACCTGGCGAAACGTCTCGGGCGGCGCGGCGAAATCGTCGGTCTCGAGATACGACTGGCTCAGGAGGTCGCCGATGAGATACATGTTCGGCTGCTGCGTCTCGAGCAGCGGCGTCACGGCCATCATCTTCTTGCCCTGCGCGCCCACGGCGACCATCGAGATGCCGAGCGTGCTCAGGAGCTTTTCCGGAATGTCTTCGCCGATGCACGCGATGCACTGCCCTTTAGAGAATTCTAGATGCACCGTTTCCGCCGGCCGATCGTTCGCGGTCTTGCGGTCGATCCGCACCGAGATCACCTCTTCGCGATCGGGACCAACCACCACCGACACGGGCTCGCTGTCCGGCAAACTGCGAATGTTGCCGTTGCCGATGTACGCCTCGAAGAACTGCTCGGCCAGCGCCTTCGAGACGCGCGGCATGCGCGTGCCCCGAAACGACCAGTACACGCCGCACGAATCACCGGCCGCGATCTTCGCGGCCGAAATACCCAGCACCGCCTCGGCGGCCGAGGTGCCGCCGCCGACGACGAGGACCGGGCTTCCGCAGTAGTTGGCGGGATCGTCGAGGCGATAGCGAATGCCCTCGGTGTTCCCCGACAGATCGAGCCGGCGCGGTACGCCGCGTCCGATTGCCAGCACGACGTGTCGCGCGCGATACACCTGCGCCGCGCCCGCCTTGTGATCCCACGTGGTGATCTTCCACGCGTCATCTTCCCGCTCGGCGCTCTGGAGCTCGAGGCCCGTGCGCGCGGGAATCTGGAATTCGTCGTACAATCCTTTCCAGCGCGCGCACATGTCGTCCTTGTCGATCGGCTCGAATTGCAGCGCGCTGACGCATTTGTCGCCGGCGGGGAACGCCATGCGATCGCCGCCGCCGAAATCCGGAAGGATCAACTTGTCCTTGGGATAATCGCGAATGCGCTTGAGGATGTCGTCGAAGTCGATCAGCAGCGCGCGCAGACCCAGCTCGCGCGCGCGAAACGCGGCCGAGGTGCCGGCGGGTCCGCCGCCGACGATGAGCATGTCGAGCACGTCGGTCTGCGCGAGCGACATGCGATGCGCCGTCGACTCGGGCGCGCTGGTGGAAGAGGCAGAGCTCATCGTTGACGGAGCGTGAGCTCCACGTTGGGGCCGAGGTAGAACGAGGTGCCCGGAACAAGGACCGCGTTGGTGATGCGCGCACCGTTCAGGTACGTTCCGTTCATGCCGTTGAGATCCATCAGCTCGACGAGATCGTTGGACACGCGAACCATCGCGTGCTTGCGCGAGAGCCACTTGTTCGGGTCCGCGAGCTGGATGTCGCACTCGCTGCTGCGGCCAATGATGTTCTCGCCGTGTTTGAGCGGGTACGTTAGAGTTTCCTGATCGGGCACCTTGACGACGACCTCGTAGGCGACCGCGGGCTTGGGCGGCTCGAACACGCGCGTTCCGATGTCGTCGTCGCCGGTGCTGTGCGTTGCCGGCGGTTCGTTCGCCGGCGGGCGCGGCGCCGGTTTGCGGACGAGCGGCGGCAGCGCGCCCAGGTTCGCGTCGACCATGGTGCCGCCCGGCGGATCGTCCGACACCTGCTTCGAGCGCGGCGCCGTGATGATGCGCTCGGGAGGTTGCTGACCTGGCGCTTGTGCGGCGGGCGTGTTGGGCCGGCGCTTGAGCTCGGGCACGCCCCCCCACGCGGATTCGACCATCGTCTCGAGCGGGGCTTCGACCGTCGGTTCGCGACGCTGCGACGGCGGGGGCGAGCTCGCGGGTGCGCTCGCGGGTGAGCTGGCGGGTGCTTGTGGCCGCGCCGCGGGCGGCGTGACGCTGTACACGAGCTCCGTTCCATCGGGCAGCGCTATCAGATGCCGCCGATCGAGCACGACAGCGCCATGCGCCGGATTGCCGTCGACACGAACGGCGCCGGCCGTGGTGCTCTCGAGCGTGTACCGTCCGTCGCGATGGGAAATCCGCGCGAACGATTCCGCCACCCGCTGCGATCCACTCACGACCTGCACGCGCCCGCGCTCGTCGCGACCGATGAGCGCGTCACGCCCGATCTCGAATCTCGTGCCGGCCAGGTCGCCGCTCTTGCACACGAGCAGCGCTCGCGCGTCGTCTACCGCGTCAGGCTCGCCCAATGCTCTCGGTCCGGATGAAAGAGGTGACAGGTTGTGCACGTTGCCGGCGCCGCCTTGCTCGTATGACAGGATTGGCACTTTTCGATCGTCGGCAAATTCACAATTTGCGCATTGTCCTGGCTCGGCGCCGGCTTGTCGTCGGTGCCAAGGTACTGCCGGAACGGTATCACATTGTGGCAGTCGAGACACTTGGCGTGCAGCACGTGCGCGCGGTGATCGAACTCCGCGCGCACCATCGTCCGCAAATCCGTCTTCACACGGCGAATCGTCGCCTTCTGTACCGTGTGACAGAGCTGGCACGGTTTGGTGAGCGAATCGATCACCGGCGCATACGCGCGTTCATCGGCACCCGATCGATCGCCGTTCGTCACCGCGAACTTCGTTTCGTCGAGCGGGGCATACGGCTCGTCGATGCGCTGTTGAATCAGCTTGAGAACCTGCGTCAGCGACGACACCTCGTTCTGCACATCAGGCGACTGGTTGCCGCGCAGCGATTCGATCTGCTTCTGTAGCGTGCCCGTCGCTTCTTCGTAGAGCGTGCGTGCCTGCTCGGGCGGAAGCTCCGCCGTGGTGTTGATGAGATCCGCGAGCTCGGCGCCAGGATACAGCTGATGCCGAATTTGCTGGAGGTTGTAGAGCACCCACGGGTCGGCGTGATAGACGATCCGCTTCTTCACCGCCCCACCCTGCTCGCTGAACTCGTCGGCGTTCCAATACTCGGCCCACTGCGTGCCCGGCGACGCACTCTTGCGAATCTCGGCAAGCGTCGCGACGCCGGGCCGACCGCCGCTCTTCAACGGCATGTACGGCGTCGACTCGGTCTCGCCCAAATGACATCGGTCGCACGCCTTGGCGTACGACAGCGGCTGGAACGTACGGCCGTCCGGTTTCGGCGTGTGACACGAGAGACACGCGTTCTCGGCGTTCGACAGCTTCTGCTCCTTCATCACCTCGCGCACGTGCAGTATGTGCTGAAACGTGAGGTTCGACGGATTCGGAATCTTCTTCCGCGCGAACTCGAACTCCGGATGCCCGCTGTGGAACGAGCGCATGTCGTGACAGCCGACGCATTTGTTGTCGGCCACGTTCTGCAGAGTGTTCTGACGGCCCTGATGCTCGCGATGACACGTACCGCACGTCATCTCCTGACTGTGCGGCGACGAGCGATCGACGTCGGCCGAGCGATATTGATAGTGCTTGGCGAATCCGTAGACCTGGCGTTCGCCGGCTGACTTCTGATGGCAGCTCTGGCAGTTGGCGTTCGGCGCGCCGTGCGCCGCCGTGTGGCACGACGAGCAGTTCTTCGCGAACAACGCGTGCCTCGCCGAGAGCGGGCCGGCGATGAACGACGCGCGGCCGATGAAGGCGTCGGCGAGAAAGACGAGCGCAAGCGCGAGCGCGGCGATACCCCCGTACTTGAACAAGCGCGCGCGATTCGGCATCGCGAGGTACTTCGCCGCGACGGCGAATCGCTCGCGCGTGAAAAAGCCCTTGTCGAACCGCCGGTTGTTTGGGGGAATCTCAGCCACGGTGCGATCCGATCAGAAGTACACGACGAAGAAGATGTGCAGCACGACGAGTCCGACGAGCGCGATCGCAACGGGCAAATGAATCGTCAGCCAACCGCGCAACACGCGCTGCAGCGTGTAGTGCGCGTCGACCTCGCGTTTGGAGTTTTGGATTTGACACAACGAATCGAGGACAGCCGCATCTCCCGGCGATAGCGTGCGCCGCAACAGATCGACGCCGCCGGTCGAGCGGCCGCGCGCGCCCGCGAACAGGGATGCCGCGGACATGCGCGGCGCGGCGAGCTCGCTCGCCATCTGTTGGCTGTAATAGCTCTGGATGCGCGGTTCCGCGCGCGCCACGACCTCTTCGGCCCGCCCGCGAAGCTCGTTGACGAATTCGGGAATGCGCTCGTAGTTGACCTCGAACGACGAGGCGGGCGTCAACACCTTGGGCACGAGCCATTGGAGAAACCAGCCGAGCGTGCCGGTGACGACCACCCAGATGCTCGCGGCCCAGAGGATGAATCCAAATCCCGAGCGCGGCAGGTGAAAGCTCATGTGGAGGATGAGCAGCGCGAGGAACAGCAGCCCGCCCCAGACATGGACGCGGTAGTACGTTCGTGCGGGACCGAGCTTGCGCACCTGTGGCCGCGACCGTCGCGCCGAATACGCCATCACCGCCGCCATGGAGATCGCGGCGCCAATGCCGAAGACGAGGACGGGCAGCGGTGTCGTCACGCCGGCACCAGCGGCAACTGCCGGCGGCGCTTGGTCTGAATCAGCACGTCGAACTCTTCGGCGCCGGCGACGCGAATCGCGGCGCCGTGCGGACAGCTCGATACACACGCGGGACCTTCCGGCGCCTCGCGACAGAGATCGCATTTGCTCGCGACGCTGCGCGGCTGTCCGCGCAAATGGCGCGGCATCGCATCCGGTCCCCACGTGACACCAAGGTCGTGAATGACGATCGAGTCGTACTGGCAATTCTCGGCGCACGAGCCGCAGCCGATACAGACCGCTGGGTCGATCGCCACTGTGTCGCCGATGTTGGTGCGGCTGATCGCGCCCGTCGGGCAGCCCACGAGGCACGTTGGGTCCTGGCAGTGATAGCACGACCGCGCAATGAGAAAACCCTCATGGACCTCGCCTTCGCGCACGAAGCGCGGCGTGCCGCCGTGCGTACTCGCGCAGCCGCGCACGCAGTCGTCGCACCGCGTGCACGTCTCGAGATCGATCACGAGCACGCTGTTCGCTTGTGTGAGCCCTTTCGCGAGACTGAAGTCGAGCAGGTCGGCGCGGTCCAGGTGCGCGCGCCGCGACGCTATTTCCTTGATGCGCTCGCCGGCGATCGCCCACAGGCGCTTCTCCAGCTCCGGCGCGCGCTTGAGCACGCGCAGGAAGTCTTCGCGCGGAATGCGCACGAGCTCGGAGTAGCCGACCGACGTCGCCGTCACTTCCCACGTCGCCATCTCGTCGACGAGCAGCTCGGACTCGCCGACGGTCGAGCCCTTACTCACGTAGGAGACCGCGATCTCGCCGGTGCCAATCGCCTGCGACATGCGCAGCGAGCCCGATCGCACGAGAATGAGGTGCTCGACCGGCGATCCCTCGCGCGCGACGACGTCGCCTGGCTGGCACGATACCAGCTCGACGTGCGCGGCGAGCGCGTCGATCAGCTCGGGCGCAAGACCTTGGAGGACCGGTGTACTGCGCAGATGCTGTCGCAGCGTCCGCTCGCGATAGACCTGATCCATGCGCTGTTTGAGCGCCTTCGACTTGCGCTTGAGTTTTCGCAACGCGGGCAGGCGAATCTGAAGCAGCGTACAACGGGTTGCGGTGTGTGCCGTGACGGCTTGTGGCCAACCGTTCATCGCACCGATCTCGCCGAACACGTCGCCCGCACCAATCCGCAGCGACTCGCCGGGGGCGAGATTGAAATCTTCCGTCGCAAGCGGGACGCTGCGCGTGGCGAAGATCGGGCGGTGCGCGTCACCTACCTGGAGCTCGAGATCGACGGTGCCGTCCAACACATAGAACGCAACGTCGAGATACGTCCCCGCTTTGAACAGCGTCGCTTGCGGCTCCCAGGTCGCGATCGCGAGATCGGGACTGATATCGCGCAGAAAATCGTCGTCGAACTCGCGCAGCAGATCGATTTGCCGCAGCTGGTCGGGGCGCCGCAAGCTCGAGAGCTCGGCGAGTCCAGGGCGCGCGGTGAGCGACGACCAGCGGTCGTCGAATTGGCGCGCCATCATCACGATCGTTTCAGACATACATCATCGCCATCAGTTGCGGCCCGCGATCGCGGCCTGAATTCGTTCGATGCGTTTCTTCACGAGAAGCAGCAGATCTTCGGTGGTCATGTGAGCCGTCGGCGGCAGCGGCGGCAGATCGAGTGTGACCGGCGTGCTGCGGGTGCTGGGGGGAATGCGCGAGGGGAGGGTGGGGGCCTGTTTGGGCGTATGGGCGTATGGGCGTATGGGCGTATGGGCGTCGGCGGTGGGCGACGGGGTGTCGGCGGCGGACGGCGAAACTTCGGCCGGCGAACGCGCCGAGATAGATGCCGGCACGGGGGGCGGAGTCGGCGCCGCAGCAACCGCCACTTTCGGAATTGGCCGGCTTTGCACCGCCGCCGCAAACGCCGCCGTCAGCGCCGCCGCCGGCACATCCTGATACGCCGCGCCACCATGCTCGGCACGGAATTGATCGGCCTTCGCATCGGGCCAATGCTTGATCTTCTCGTTGGCTTTAGCAAAGTCATAATTCGCGCCGGTCGTATGCCCCGCCGCGATCAGGCGCTCGTCCGTGATGCGATGGCAGCCTGAACACGTCTGCGCCCGATCGGCCGCCTGTTTCAGGTTCCTCATGCCGGGCTGCGGGTTGTTGCCCTTCTGGTGCGAATCTTTCCACCCGCTCGCGGCCCCGTGACAACTCTCGCAACTCACACCGGTCTCGATCTGCACTTTCCGGCCTTCGTCGACCGTCGCATGGCAGCTCATGCACATGTTGTCGGGGCGAGCCATGCCGGCGGCGCCTATACCATATGTGTCGGCGATGCGGCGCGCCTTCGGATCCTCACCGAGCAAATGCTTCGACGCGCTCTCGCTGTGCGGGTCGCGATTCCACCAGCCCATCGCCTTGCCGTGGCAGCGCGCGCAGGCGTCGACGCCCAAATATCCGCTGCGGCCGCTGGCGTTGAACCACTCAGGACGATTGCGAATGCGACCGGGAAGCTCGACGTGCGCGGGCGGCGCGGCCGCCGGCGCGGGAGCCGATGCCGGCGCCGTCGACGCAGCGGTTGTGCGTTGCGGCGTCGCGCCTTTCGATCCACGCGCCGTCGCCGGGACGCCGGCACCCGTTGCGGGAGCACTCGCCGCAGGCGGCGTCGCCGCAACGGGCGCCTGTTCCACTGGCGCCGCGACAGGATGCCCCGAGATCACCGGGTCGAGCGCCGCCAACGTCGATCCATTCGTGCCCGACGCGAATCGCTGCCCGATCTCGCGAATCTGATCCGCCGCATGCTCCAGCTCCGCGCGATTGTTCGGCACCAGCTTCACCTTTCGCGCGATCATCATCACGCTGTCAACGGCCGGCAGGTGCTGCGCCGCGTTCATCGTTTGCAAATCGGTGAACGCGCGCTTCGCGCGGACGTTCATCGCATCGGAATAGGTGCTGTCCACCGTCGCCGTCGACATGCCGCGCAGCGCGTACTCGTACGCCAGCATGCGGCCGATCACGAACAGCACGCGCTTCTGCTCCGGCGTGTTCGGGCGATTCACCACCGGCCCGCCGGGATTTAGAAAATTGTGACGAATGGAGTCGATCATCGACACGAGATCGAACGACCGCGTGCCCGACGAGTGGCCGGCCTTGTTGACGACGATCTCCATCGGAACAGTGTGGCACTCGAAACAGTTCGCCGCTACGGCATAAATGTCCGTGGACGGGCGCAGCATCCCGCCGGCGCGGCTCGCCGCGACGCGCTGCTCGTGCTGCACCGGGCTTTCCTGCGTCCGGTCACGCACGCCGGGCGCGAACTTGTTGTGAACGTTGATCCAGTCGCGCGCCGCGCCATGACACGATTCGCACGACACGCCGGCGATCGCCGTGCGATCCGGTCCCACCGTGTAGTGGCAACGCATGCAGATCGCGTCCTGCCGCTTGGTGGTGCGCAGCCCCAATGCCTGCATGTACTGCTTGGCCGACGCCATTCGAGTGAGTGAGTCGTACATCTGCGCATGACGCGTATCCTTCCACACCTGCCATTCATTGCGGTGACAGTCGGCGCAGGGTTTCTGCCCCGACGCGTCGGTGATCACGACCTTGTCCGGATCGATGCGCAGGAACGGCGAGCTCTTGTAGCTCGGGCCGGGCTGCTGACCAAACAGCGAGACCGCGGCGATGACCAACCCCGAGGCGGCGCAGGTAGCAGCCCATCCGGCGAGCCGGCCAACCCTCACTGGCTCCTCACTGGCTCACCACCGCTCAGAACTTCGTGCGGAGCTCGGCGCGAATCCCGCGCACGTCGGGCAGGCCCGTTCGCTTACCGGCAATACCATCGACGCGAAAGATCATCGCGCGATTCAACACCTTCTGCGCGCGAATGCCGAACGCGTACTGCCCGCCGGGCATCTCGGCGCTCGTCTGATGTGGATACGCCGTCGCGACTTCAAATACCACTTGACGATCGAGCTGTGAGCCCAGGAGCTCGAGGCCGAGCGCGCCGCCGGTCGAGTTGCGTCCCGTGGCGTCGAGCGCGGGGAACGCCGTGATCGCGTCCGTCTCGAAATTGATGCCCGTGTTCGTGAGAATGCCGCCCGCACCAGGGTCGCGCGCCGCCGACACCGGATTGTCGATGCCGAAGAACAAGTTGAGATACGGCACGACGGTCGCCTCGTGCGACGTGATGAACGAATTCTCCATCAGAAAGAGATGGCCGTTCGGTGTCGGATTCACAGCCGTCCCCGCCGGCGTGACGATGCCCGTCGGTACACCTTGGCTGAACGCGCCGATGTACCGTACCGAATTCGACACGATGCCGCCCCAACGCCGCGTGAACGACAGCGCCACCGAATGAAAGTCCGGCTGCGTCACGTCGCCGCCGGCGATGTACGCGTAGCCCGCCTCCACATAGCCGTGATAGGCGTCGATGAACGTGTTCGTCCCGAAGATCTGCCCGTGATCCTTCCCATTGCCGACGAACGAGTTCGAGACGTCGCGGCCGCCGTAAAAGAAGCTCCCGTCGAAGTTCGACCAGTCGAGCGAGCCGGAGTTGCGCGCTGGAATCGCGAACGCCGCGCCGCTGAACGCGTCCTGCAGCCAGATGCCGTTGTGAAACAACAGCGGCATGCGGCCGGCGGAGATCGGCAGGTCGAACGGTGAGTCATGGCCGGTCAGACCGCCGACGATCGCGCCCAAGTCGCCCTCGAAGAACAGCGCCGCGGGATCGCCGTTGTAGTGGCCCTTGAAGCCCGTCGAGTCGCCGCTGAACGTCGCGCCCGTGAACTGACCTTTGTCCTCGAACGGACGAAACAACGCGTGAAAGCGTTCGGTCGCCGTGATCTTGAGATCGACGTCGAGGTTCAGCCGGTTTCCCCACCGGCTGATCTGCGTGCCCGCGTCGGAACCTCCCGCCGCCGAACGGAAGTCGCCGTACACGAGCAGTTGCGGAATGACGATGTTGTGCGAGCCCAGGAACGTCGGCGCGGGCGAGAACGGACCGCTCTGATAGAGCTCGCGTCCCAGCTCGAGCAGCGGACGCTGCGTCGAGTTGAGATGCTTCGCGCCATAGATGTCGAGCTGCGCCTGATAGTCGTAGGCGGGATTGCCGTAGTTCGGATCGGCCGCGAAGACCGAGCGATCGTGCGTCGCGGGCTGCGCGCGCGGATCCATGTGCGCGCTGTCGGGACGCGCGCTCGATGTGCTCTGCTGCGCCGCCGCGGCGCACGGCAGGCCGGCGCTCAACAGCATCACCACCAGCGCGGCGATCGGCCACGACGAGAGTCGGCGCGTCATTAGCGAACCGTGAACGTGACGGTGTACGGATGCAGATCGACCATCCATTCGTTCATCGTGCGCTCCATCTCCTTGGTCGATCCGATGAACTTCATGAAGTAGATCGGCTCCGCACGGCTGCGCATGCGCACGGCGAGCTTGTACGTGCCGGGCTTCCGCATCGCATCGGCCGGCACCGTGTACTCGGCGTCGCGCGAGCTGAGCGGCGGCAACGAGCGTGCTTCCATGCGGATGAACGGCGGGTGGTTCATCACGGTGATCGGCTGCCCGCCCGGACGTATGAACGGAAGTTGATCGATGTCGAGATTGATCGGGAGATACATCTCGCGGTCGGTGCCCTTGACGTCCGTCGTCAGGAACTTCGTCTGCAGGTTGAAGAGCTGCTTGTCGTACGGAACCTTACCGGCCCGCACGTCGAGCGAGTGCTCGTCGGCCATGTCGCCGTTGCTGTCGAGATAGCCCGACTCCCACACGCGCTTTCCGTCGGGATCGATCAACGCGACGTTGAGCCACAGCTCCGGCTGCGCGCCAAGCGATCCTGACGGCAGGTTGTGTCCCGGATTGATGTTCGAGACGCGATACCGGAAATGCAGCGACTGTCCGGCGCGCAGATCACTGCTGAAGAACGGCCCGTCGATGTGCGATCCATGCTCCATCACTTCGCGACGCAGCTCGCGCTTCTTCTCGAGCGAGGCAAGGTTGGCATCGATGATCTTGCGCGCGTCATAGCGATCGTCCGCTTCCGCCCAGTCCTTAGGGAACCTGGTCTGCGGTGTCACCTTGTTCTCGAACGCATCCGTGCCCCAGCCGGCGCGATAGTCGAACTTGAGCCACTGATCGGCCGTCCAGCGCTGCGCGTTTGGATTGTGCGGAAAGAGTCCGGGATGCGCGGTCGGATATCCTGGGCCAAAGAACGAATGGTTCGTGTGCCTGCGCGTGGGATTGATCGGAATGCCATTGACGATCGCGGCAGGTCCTGTCGCATAGCCGTCGGCCACGCCCGGCGTCTTGCCCATGTGGCAATCCTGACACGTGACGCCCTGCTTCGCTGCCGGTGACGCGCGGTACTGATCCCACACCACCTCGAGCTTGATGCCCGGTTGGACGGCCACCTGGTGACACGACACGCAGAATGAGCTCTTGTCGAGCTGGTCGAATTTGATCGCGGCCGAGTGAATGTTCTGACCCGGGCCTGTCTCGCTCGCACTCGTCTTGACGGCGTAGTGACCCTTGTCGGCCAACACGGGCGCCAGTCCTGAACCGCCCGTGGGACCATAGACCGGCGCGTTGATGTTGCCCGGCTCCATGCGCCGTTCGCCGTTGACGCGGCCAAACCGCTCCGACACACGGTGGCACGTCACGCACGTCACGCCTTCGCGCGACACCTGCGACCGCTCGGTGAGCGGCAGATCGCGGCGCTCGTTGAGCGTGGTGCCGACCGCGGCGTGGCAGCGCATGCAGAAGTATCCGATCGTGCCGTGTGACAGATCGTTGATGCGCTGTTCGAATTTGTGAAAGACGGGCGAGGTCGACGCGTACGCGTGATTGCTGCTCGCCCACTCCTGGTAGATCTGTTGATGGCACGACGCGCACTGCGACGCGGACGGATACTCCGACTCGGCGAAGACGGCCGCGTGCGGGTCGCCGCCTTGCTGGACCTGCCGGTCCTGCTGGACTCGTCGGACATGTCGGACGGTCTTCGCCGACGACGTCCGGCTGGACGCGCCGATCCACGCGGACACCAGCGCCGTACAGGCGATGGGTGCGATGATCGATCGAACCCACTGGCGCGCAATTCGACTCCGTCGCCAAATGTGCATCAAGTCAGTCTCGAATTGAGGTGCGCCGACGTGCTTCCGCGAATGGCGCGCAAGTGTGCCATTGCGGAAAACCACTCGCAAGATGGCCGATGACCTATGTGAACCTATGTGAGACCGCCGGCCGGCAACGCCGCGCGCGTTGTCATGCAAGGATTCTCATTCGCTACGCTAAGACGTGCGGCGCGAACTACCTATGGGGCAATTGACCTAGGCGCTGGAGGAGTCATCCCGATTCGGTCGCTTCGCTTCCTCAGGACGACACTGTTTTTTTGACTCACCACGCTCGCCGGCGGCGTCCCGCGCACCGCGGTTCCCGCCTGGCCGACGGCGAAGATCCCCGTCGAGAACGACCCGCCGATGCCCGAGATCGAGATCGTCGTGTTGCTGGTCATCGCGCCCCAGGTCGAGCCGTCGAAGTGGAGGATGGTGCCGTTGAAGCCACCGGCGTAAATGTCGGCCGCGCTGTTGCCCCAGATCGAGAACAGCGGCGTCGACACCGGCGCCGACATCTTCGTCCACACGTTGCTCGGCGGCGTGTTGACGAGGATCGATCCGTCGAAGCCCACCGCGTACACGTTCGATGATATCGTCGGATTGGACGCATCGGCGAACGCCCACACGGCCGAGATATCCGTGGACACGGGCAGCGACATGGCCGACCACGTCGTGCCGTCGAAGTGCATGATGGTGCTTCGTCCGACGGCGTACACCGATTTGCCGTCGGGTCTGGACCACACGCCGAGGAGGAGCGCCGTGGTGTTCGACGTCATCTTGGTCCACGTGGCGCCGTCGAAGTGGAGAATCGTTCCGCCGCCGCCGACCGCGAACGCGTCGGTGCTGCTGTTCGCCCACACCGAATTGAGGTCGGCGGTGACGGGACTCGTCATGCCGGTCCACGCGTTCCCGCTGAAGCGAAGGATCGTGCCCCCGGCGCCGACCGCGAACGGCGGAGACAATCCAAGCAGCGTACCGGACGTCGGTGAGTTCACCGCCGTCCACGATGTGCCGTCGAATTGTTGAATGGTGCCGTACGTGCCCACGACGACGTCGACGTTGCCGAATTGCTGCACGCTCTCGAGCGTGGGATTGAGCGACAGCAGCGTCATGCCGGCGAGCGAGTTGCCGGGCGGACGGTAAATGCCCGTCATGCCTTCGGAGCCTCCGAGGAACGCGACGCTCGCGCCTGCGTCCCAGACAGCGAGGACCGAGTCGCGATAGTTGAGCGTGCCCGCGAAGGTCAGCGCGATGCCCGACGGCCCCCACGACGTGCCGTTGAACGTGAGCAACGATCCGTTCGCGAGCGTTGCATAGACGTCGCTCGTGCCGGCGCCGCTGACCGCCGTGAGGACGCCAGTCGTACCGCTCGACATGGCCCCCCACACGCTGCCGTTGAAGTGTAGAATCGTGCCGCCTTCGCCGACGGCGAAGACGTTCGCGGTGCTCGTGCCCCAGACGCCGCGTAGCGTTTGCGAGGTACCGGAGCTCATCGACGTCCACGTCGTACCGTCGAAGTGCAGAATCACGCCGCCGCTTCCGACGGCGTACACGTCCGAGGCGCCGAAACCAAATACGCCATGCAGATCCTGCGCGGTCGGAGACGTCATCGTGCTCCACGTGCCGCCGGTGAGCCGGATGATCGTGCCGCTCTGCCCGACCGCGAATGCCGTCGAGCTACTTGCGCTCCAGACGGCGAAGAGCTTCGAGCTGACGGGAATCGTTTGCGACGTCCAATTCGTTCCGTCGAAATGGAAGAGGCTCCCGTTCCCCACGGCGAACACGTCGGATGCACTGTTTCCAAATACGCCGTTGAACGGATTCTTTCCGCTGAGACTCGACTGCCACCGCGTGCCGTCGTAGTGGGCGATCTCACCGTTGTCCGTTACCGCGAAGACGCTCGACGTGCCGCTGCCCCACATGCCGGTGACGGCGCCGGTCATCGGGCCGCCGACGATCGCCACTTTCCCGGGCGTCCAGTTCGCGACGGGCTGCGCCGCGACGACTGTGAACACGAGTGCCGCCGACTTCTGGCCATCCACCGAAGACGTTGCCGTCACCGTGGCGGTTCCCGAGGCCAGCCCTTTCACCGACGCCGTGTTGCCGCTCGGCGTCACCGTCGCGACGTTGGTGTTCGACGACTTCCACGTGACGGTGCTCGCCACTCCGCCGAACGTCGCGACGTTCGCGGTGAGTGTCGTCGTCTGTCCGATCTGAATCGTTTGCGGCGCGGTCACGTTGAGCGCCACGGTGCTGACGCCCGCGACAGTGATCGGTGCGGTGGCGAACTTCGTTCCGTCCACCGTCGAGCGCGCGGTGATGTTCGTCGTGCCCGGCGCGATCGCTGTTACAGTTGTTGGATTGGCCGCGCTCACCGTCGCCACGGCCGGGTTGTCCGACGTCCACGCTACCGTTTGCGCCGCGCCGCCCGTCACGGTCACGGATGCGGTTACCTGCGCCGTTTGCCCGACCGCGATCGCCGTACTTGGCGCACCGGAGATCGTGACGCCGGTCACGCTCGGGTTCTGCGTCTGCGACTCGCAATTCGGATTGCTGACCGGACACGCGCCGCCCCCACCGCACGACACACCGGCGGCAAGCAGCGCCAACACACTCGAGACCGCAACGCGGTGCTGCAAACTCATCATGACTCCGTAATCCCGTTATCGAGCGACGCGGTCCGGCGACGGCGCGCGTTGTGTTCCAAAGGGCAGACCGATCGCGAGCCCGGCGCGCAGGACGTAGTTCCAGCCACTCCCCGTTGTACCCGTCGACACCGCGTTCGTGGCTGAATTCTGCTGTGAAAAATTCCCGAAGTTCGCGAAGCCAAGACTTGCGCCCAGCTCGATCAGCGTGGGGTAATCGCTCGCCGCGTTTCCGAACGGAATCATCACCCCGGCGCCGCCGTTCAACATCGTTCCCGTCGCGGTCGACGACACGGTACCGCTCGACAATTTCTGCTGCAGCAGGCCGGCGCGCGCGGCAATGTACGGAAAGATGCGGTCGCTGCCGATGTCGATCACGCGCCGAGGTTCACAGAACGCGCCCTGGAGCGTGGTGCTCCCGCTGAACCGCGAGAGGTTGTGATCCGTCATCTGATATCCGCATCCCAGCGACCACACGTCGCCGAGCTTGTGACGAATCTGCACTTCGAGACCGGGGCCGGCGTTCAAGCCGCTGTACGCGCTGCCACCGAGTCCGGCGAACAGGCCAGAGCCCTGAATCGACCACGGACTGCGCGTTTGTGCCGACGCGGATGACACAACAAGCACCGCGAGAGACAACGTGACACCCAGCGACAGACACACCTTTCGCATGCATTCTCCGCGACGATTGGATTTCCAGGCCTGAACGCGAAGTTATCATGACCCACTCAACCGGGCGAGTCATTGCGGACAAATGTCCCATCTCCCAACTTCAGAATACATGGGGCCAATGTCGCTAAACGCTTCCCTGCCTGTCTGTTCCGCGTGCCGCCACACGATGCAGGCGACGGACCGCTTTTGTCAGGAATGCGGCGCCCTCGTGCGTACCTGCACGAGCTGTTCGCGGCCGCTGACGGCGGGCGATGCGACGTGTCCGAGCTGCGGCTCGACGGTGGACGCGGCCAACATCACCGAAGGCTCGAGCGACGACGATTCCTCGCGCCGCGGTCCGTGGGCGAGCGTCACGGAACGCTTGCGCAAGGCCACCGCCGGTCAGTTCGAGATCATTCGCGAGCTTGGCCGCGGCGGCATGGCCGCGGTGTTTCTCGCGCACGAGGTGCGCCTCAAGCGCATGGTCGCGATCAAGGTGATGTCCCCCACGCTCGCGACCGACGAAGAGCTCGTGCGGCGATTCCGGTTCGAGGCGCAGACGAACGCGCGTCTTGAGCATCCTAATATTGCAAAAGTCTATCAGGACTACGAGGCCGAAGGGCTCGACTTCTTCGTGATGGGCCTCGTGTACGGCCGCTCGCTCGACACGATCATCCGCCGCAACGGCGCCCTTCCCATCCCGGTCGTGCGCGCGGTGCTGTCGCAAGCGGGCCGCGGACTGGCGTTCGCGCACAAGAACGGCGTCACCCACCGCGACGTGAAGCCGGCGAATATTCTCGTGTCGGCGACCGACGGAATGGTCATCGTCACGGATTTCGGAATCGCGAAAGTCGCCGAGTCGCCCACGCACACGCAGACGGGTGCGATCATCGGCACGCCCGCGTACATGGCGCCGGAACAAATCATCGGCCGCGAGATCACCGCCGCGGTCGATCAGTATTCGCTCGGCGTCGTTGCGTACGAAATGTTGACCGGCGTCGCGCCGTTTCTCGGCAACCGCTTCGTGGTGATGCAGGCGCACACCGCCGACGTCCCGCATCCCATTCGCGAGCGCGTGCCCGACTGCCCGCCCGAGCTCGAAGCCGCGGTCCTGCGCATGCTCTCGAAAGACCCCGCCCAGCGTTTCGCCAGCATGTCCGACGCGCTCGACGCCCTCGGCGCCGTGTATGTCGCGGAAAACGATCCCGTGCGCGAAGAGCTGATGCGACTCGCAACGCCGAGTGAATCGGAGAAACGGCGGCTGGAGGCGAATACGCCGGTCACGCCGGTGTCGACGAAGCGTGACGGCGACAGCACCGTTCTCGCGCCCGCGGGCTTGGTCCCGCCGTCACCGCTCGCGCCGGAATCCGTCGGCGCAACGGGCCGACGATCGCGCGTCGTGCTTCTGGCCGCGACGGTGCCCGTCGCCGTCGGGGCGATCGTCATCTCCGCAAAGATCTACGGCGCTCGCACGCAGTCGTCGCAACAGGCAGGCGCACCGGCGGCGGCGACCTCGCCTCAACCGGCGGTGGACTCGAGCGCCGTCGGAACCAATCCGCCGGCAATACAGCGCGGCGGCTCGGCGACCGACACCGCAAAGCGCGTAATCGTCAACCCGACGCAACAACACACCGCCGCGGCACCCAACCGCGCCGCGGGCACATCGACGCCCGCGCAGCCGAACGCGTCGTCGCAGAAGGGCGCTCCCGATGTAACGCGACAACAGACTTCGAACGCGCCGGCCAATACGCCGACGAATGCGTCCGATGCGTCGGCGGCCGCGAAGGCGGCCGATTCAGCAAAGTTGAATCGCCCCGCGGCCGTGCCGCCGTCGCCGGCGCCGACGACGACCGCCGCACCGAAGCCAACCGCCGAAGAGGTACGAGCGGGGGGAGTGACTGCACTGCGCGATGCCGAGGCCGCCATCGCCGCCGCGCTGCGCAACCGCAATGTCGTCACGCTCTCCTCGTTGCTCGTCGACGACAAGACGGCGCGCGACATGCTCGGCACCGTCAAGGACGGCTACAACTTCAGCGTCGTCTCCGTAGATCCCGATCAGCCGCAAGTGACCGATCAAGCCGGCTCGATCGATTTTCGCGTGGCAATGCGCTGGGTCACCGCCGCCGGACCGACGCGCAATCGCACCGCCACGTTCCATTCCGAAGCGACGCGTACCGGAACGACGTGGCAGGTGAAGCCTGCGCGCGTCAGCGGCTGGTAATCGATCGCGGTTCAGGACAACCCAGGGCAATCGACCCTGGCGGACTCGCGGTTCCGCGTGACACCATACTGACGTGACGGATACCACGCAGCTCTTTCAGCGCCGCTGCGCGCACTGTGGCGCGACGATCGCGCCGGGCATCGGCTTCTGCTCGCAATGCGGCATGAGCGCCGAGTTGCGGCCCGACGACGATCCGTTGATGCAGCGCACGCGCGCGATGTTCGGCGCCGACTATCGCATCGAGAAGGAGATCGGCCGCGGCGGAATGGCCGTCGTCTACTCGGCATTCGATCCAGGGCTCGAGCGGCGCGTGGCGATCAAGGTGCTGCCGCCCGAGATCGCGGACAGCCCCGAGCTCGCCGAGCGATTTCGCCGTGAAGCACGGCTGGTCGCGTCGCTGCAGCATCCGAACGTCGTAACGGTGTACGGCGTGCGCACCGATGGCGAGCTGCACGCGATCGTGATGCAGTACGTCGACGGGCGCAGTCTCGACGCGGCGATCAAGGAGCAGCCGGTGCTTCCGCTGCCGGTCGCGGGTCAGGTGCTCGCCGAAGTCGCCGCGGGGTTGCAGCACGCACACGATCGCAACGTCGTGCACCGCGATGTGAAGCCGGCCAACGTGCTGCTCGGCGCCGACGGACACGCGGTCGTTTCGGATTTTGGCATCGCTCGCCGCGAGGGCGGGACGCGCATCACCGGCACGGGTGTGGTGATGGGCACGGTCGCCTACATGAGTCCCGAGCAATGCGTCGGCGCCGGCGTGAGTCCGGCGTCGGATCAGTACTCCTTCGGCGTCATGGCGTTCGAGCTGCTCGCGGGCAAGCGACCGTTCGGCGGAACGATTCTCGAAACGCTCCAGGCGCACGCAAACGATCCGCCGCCGGACTTGAGCGCGCTTCGGCCGGACTTGCCCGCGGACGTCGTCGCGTATGTGATGCGGGCATTGGCCAAGGAGCCCTCGGAGCGCCATGCCGATCTCCGCGGCGCGGACGCCGTCTTTCGACAGTTCATAAAAGACAAAAAGCATACGACGAGCGTCCTCGCGAGCCTGTCGCGCACGATCGCGGCGCCTCGCGTTCCCGCGCGGAAGCCGGCGACCGAAGTGACGGTGATGGCCCCCGTTGCCGTCCCGGTCGGCGCACCCGTCGCGTCGGCCGCGCCGCTGTCCACGTCCACGCCGTCGACGACGTCGACGACGACGACCTCGTCGACAGCGACCGTGTCCAACCGCCCGCGCTTCGTCGCCATCGCGGCCGCGGCGGTCGTCGTTGTGGCGGCGGGGATCGCGTGGACATTGTCGCGCCCACGGGCGACTCGGGCCGGTGCGTCGCCCGACGTCGCGCAACAAGCCGCGAACGTCGATGCATCTTCGTCGAAATCGGCCGCGCCAATTTCACAAGCGGCAAACGCGATTGCGCCGCAGAGGGGCGCCGTCGCGAGCGGCAATACGCCAAACACCGCACCAGCCCCGCACAACAACGTGGCAGACAGCGCGGCACCGCGCGCGACGAACGACAGCATGTCCGCTTCGCCCGCTTCGCCCGCTTCGCCGGCATCGCCACCGGAGCGACCGTCAGCGGCGCCGGCGAATTCAAATCCGGCCCCGGCGAGCGTCAGTGCGCCCGCGGTCACCGCGCCCGTCGCGACTGCATCGCTGGACGATGCACGCGCCGTGACGCGGCAGTTCGTCACCATGTGCAATCAACGCCGGTGGCGCGACCTCGAGGCGCTCGGCGCACTCGCCGGTGATGCCGCGCTCCGTACGCAACTCATTCAGTCGGTGCACACCGCCGCCGATTTCTCGGCCGGCATCGATCGCGTCGCATCGCTGCCGGTCGTCACCGGCGAGCGATTCATGACAGAATTCGTAATCGATCTCGAATGGCGCGGCGGCAAGTCGTCGGCCACGATCCAGCTGGTGGCTACGCGCGACAACGGCGCATGGAAGCTTGCGTCGTTTGGCGCGTCGGCCGCGCCGTAGTATGCAGTCGTCCTGGACGCCAAAGGCGTGACAGGATGACTGCCTAGATCGGTTGACCGGCGCGAAGCCGCTCGGCCACCGCGTGCCGGCTTCGTACACCGAGCTTGCGAAGCACCCGTTCGGTGTGGCGCCGCACCGTGTGTACGCTCAACCCGAGCGCGCCGGCGATCTGCTGATTGCTGTGTCCACGCGCCAACTCGCGAGCGACCTGGCGCTCGCGCGCCGTCAGACGCGCGCTGTCCTTTCCGTGCGTTGCCTCCGCGGTCAGCACCGGATCGTGCCGGCGGACCGCGATGACGATCACGTCGTAGCCGAGCCGGGCCAGATCATCAGCGACGAGCTCGTGGATCAATGAGCTGACTTTCGCCGTGTCACTGCTGTGCGCAGACACGCCGTCGTGAATCGTCGGGGAACCGCGCACCATCGCGCACTCCGTGTGTTAGCCGCCGTTCAAGTTCGTGTGCATCGAACGCTGATGCGATAGGGAGTTCTTCCCAACGCGCGCAACAGGCGTTCGATGTGGTGGGACGTCTTGTATTTCGTAGCGGCTCGGGAGTCTACCACCCGAATCGGTGGGTCGCCAGATAGTCGGGCATCAAAGAATTGAAAGCGTCCAAAGCGTCCGGTGGGACTTACTTGCGAGGGCGCGGAGAGGCAAAATTTTTTGCATGCAGATCTCCGCAATTCCCCTTCGCATCCTCGGCGCGCTCCTCGAGAAGGAAGCGACGACCCCCGATGTGTATCCGCTGTCGCTCAACGCGCTGACGGCCGCGTGCAATCAGTTGTCGAATCGCGACCCCGTCATGTCGCTGACCGAAATAGACGTGCGCAACGCGGTCAATGCGCTGCGGCAGGAGGGTCTGGTTCGGGCCATTCAACCCGCAGGCTCGAAGGTCATGAAGTTTCAGCATCTGCTCACCGACAAGCTGAATCTCGACGATCGCGAACGAGCGGTGCTCGGTGTGCTCATGCTCCGCGGCCCGCAAACGTTGGGCGAGATTCGCACGCGCACGTCGCGCCTCGCGGAATTCCCTGCGCTCTCCGACGTTGAATCGACGCTGACCGAGTTGTCGAAGCGAGACCTTGTCGCGGAGATGGCGCGCCGGCCGGGCCAGAAAGAGACGCGCTTCGTTCAGTTGCTCGGCGGACCGCCCGCGGAATCAGCAGCCGATGCAAGCGAAGACGACCTGCACGCCGAGCACGCCGAACATGCCGAACATGCCGGCGGCGATGAGGCCCGCCGCCCGGATCGCGTGGCCGCGCTCGAGGCGAGCGTGGATGAATTGCGCCGCGAGCTCGACGAGCTGCGTTCGCGCTTCGAGCATTTTCAGAGGCAGTTCGGCTGAGGGCAGCCGGCCGGCCCATTACAGCGCTCGATACAACGCCTCGAGCGTGATGCCGCTGCTGACGCGATACTCGCGGCGGCGCGGTGCCTCATTCGGATCGACACCCAACGCCACGAGGAGCGCATCGACCGCTTCCACGCGAACGTGCGGCACGAAGACGTACTGCTCGCGCATGTCCGCGATGTGGAAGATGACGACGCGAATGGGTCCGTCCTCGGACTCCGCGAAGTTGCGAAGTGTCGACGAAAATGACGTGGGGTCCGCGACGGCGTACGCGGCACCCTGATCCACCCCCACCAGCGTGGTCGACCGCCAGTGCCGCTCGCCGTTCCGATCGAGGATGTCGGTGAGAAGACCGTCCTGCGTGGACGACGTGAGCACGGTCGGAAGGCCGCCGTCGTTGTTCGAGCAGTCGTGATCCCACACCCATTCGAGCCCGCTCATCTCGAGCGTGTTCACGAATCCCCACACGTCGTCGACCGAGCGCCGCGCCGGTACGATATCGCGCACTTCGATGCACAGCACCCCGAAGTCGCGCTCGAACAGCGTCGCGCCATTGTCGGCGGCGAAATGGCGAATGTGATGATTGCGGTCGGTCATCCAGACAAGTATCGGCGACCGCGCCGCAAAGATTAGCGCGGCGCCGAGCCGATCGTTCCCAGGAGTTGCATCGCGGTCCTGTAGAGGCGGCCGCGCACCTCGGCGCGCTCGGCCATGCGCGTCACATAGCGCACCGTGATCTCGACGCCGCCCGGCACCGGCTTGAGATGCACGCCCGGCGTTGCTGTTAGAGAAGTATAATGCGGCGCTCGCCGCGAGCCCTTCCACTCCGCCTCGGCCTGCTGCGCGCTTTGCGACGTTGCAGCCTCGACCTCGGTTTGCAGCGACTCGGCAACCGCATACGGGTCGCGACTCTCCGGGACGACGATCTGGACCTCGTCCCACATCCACTGGCCCGTCGTCGAGAAATTGAAATAGTGGCCTTCGATCGCGAATCCGTTGGCGAAGGTCACGCGGCGTCCCGTCGGATACCCGGATCCGCTCCAGTCGCCAGTCTCGAGCAGCACGGTGTGAAACATCCCGAGCTCCACGACCTCGCCGGTGACGCCGTTGATCTCGACCAGGTCGCCAATCCGGATGCCGTCGCGGCCCATGAGCACGAACCAGCCGACGAAACCGACGATGAAATCCTTGAGCGCCACCGTGAGCCCCGCGCCGGCCAAGCCGAGGAAGGTGCCCAGGTTGTTGGGCGGCCCGAAGATGACGAGGAGGATGAGGAGAATGCCGATGATTTGCAGCGTCACGCGGGCGACCATGTGCAGGGTCTGCGCACGCCGGCGGTCGATGCTGAGCCGTCCCGTAACACGGTCGGTCCATCCCGCAAGCAGCACGACACCAAGGAAAATGGCGATCAGCGCGACGACGCCGCGCAGCATGCGATTGACCACGACGCGCTGCTGTCCATCGACGACCGTCATCCAATTCGTGTACGTGTCGGACAGTTGGTGCTGATTGTCGACGCGCTGGTCGAGCGTCGTCAGCGATTGTTCGGTCAACGCCTGCGCGCGCGTGGCGGCGACGAGCGCGGTCGTCGAGTCGTGGCTCAGCGCGCGCGCGGATGAGTCGCGCAATCGGCTGGCGGCGCGCGCTCTCATGCGATCGTGCCGCGCCCTGAGCGCGGCGGCGAGTGAGTCGGCTTGCTCCTTCGCGTGCGCGAGCGAGGACTTCTTGTCGTCGAGCGCCTGCCATGCGGCAAGGCGATGCACCAGCCCCGGCGAATCGGACGTTGGCGTCACGACGACGCGCAGGCTGTCGCTGCTCTTCGATGCCGCTTCGTGCTGCGCCATCATCGCCTGCATTCGCGCCTGCGGATCGCCGCCGACGCGAATGAGATCCTGCTGCGCGTCGTCGACCTCGTCCTGATCGAGCGTCGCCATGGCTTTCGCCAGCTCGAGGCGATCGGCCAACGGTTGCGCCTGCGCGGCCGATGCCTTCGCCGCCTCGGCCGTGAGACGAGTGACCTCCGCTTTGTCGGCGGCGAGCGCATTCCGCGCTTTCGTGAGCCGAGCGTCGATCTGCCGCGCCTCGGGTGTGTTGGCGCGGGGGCGCGCGGCGGCCTGGCGTACCGCCTGCGCGAACGCGAGGTCGATCTCCTGATCGGCCAGGCGCAGCGCGCTCTGGGCGCTGGATCGCTCTTCGGGCGCCGTCGGCAGGCGCAACAGCTGTTCGACGGTTATTAGAGAAGTCTGATCGACGTCGCCGGACACGGCCGGCGGAACGCGCCGGGCGCCGGGCGTCCCGGCACTCGGGCGCGGCCGCGTGTAGTACACGCCGTAGCCGGCCAGCGCCAGGAGAACGACGAGCAGCACGACCGCGCCGCTCTGCTTCCGATGCGAAAGATCCATAAAGATCCATATCGTCTATCGCGCGAAGCTAAGCCGGGTCCCCGCCGCACGAAAGTGAACCGACCCAAACGTTCTGCACCGTCCCGTTGTCCAATCGTCCATGCGCAATCTCCGCCTCGCTTTCCGGACGCTGTTCAAGACGCCCTTCGTCACGATCGTCGCCGTCCTTTCGCTCGCGTTGGGCATTGGCGCGAACGCGGCCATCTACTCGTTGTTCAACGAGCTCCTGCTGGCCCCGCTCCCGGTGCCGCATCCGGAACGCCTCGTCAATCTGGGTGGCAACGACCCGACGCCGGGCTCGCATCAGTGCGGCCTGGCCGGGAACTGCCAGTGGGTGTTCAGCTACAAGATGTTCCGCGATCTCGAGGCGCAGCCGGGTCCGTTCAGCGGCCTCGCGGGGCACGTCATCACCAGCGGAAACGTCAGCTATCGCGGCAACACCTCGAGCGCATCCGGTGAGCTCGTCTCCGGCTCGTACTTCCCCGTGCTCGGCGTCAGACCCGCGATTGGCCGTCTGTTCAGTGTCGACGACGACAAGACGATCGGCGGCCACCCCATCGTGGTCCTCAGCCACGAGTATTGGTCGACCCAACTTGGCGGCGATCCCGCGGTGGTCGGCCAGATCCTCGACGTCAACGGCCAAAAGCTAACCATCATCGGCGTTGCCGCCGCGGGATTTCAGGGCACCACGCTGGGCAACAAGCCGGACTTCTACGCGCCGCTCACCATGCGCGGCGCATTGAGTCCCGGGTTCAACGCGTTCGACAAACGCCGGCAGTACTGGGTCTATGTCTTCGGCCGCCTCAACCCCGGCGTGACGATCGAACAGGCCGGCGCGCGCGAGAACGTCCTCTATCACAGTATCATCAACAACGTCGAGCTGCCGCTGCAGAAGGGAGTCAGCCAGAAGGTGCTCGACCGATTCAAGGTGAAAAAGCTCGAGCTCAGCGACGGCCGCCGCGGCCTGAGCACGTTGGACGCCCAAACGCGTACGCCGCTGATGCTGCTGTTCGGAATCACGCTGTTCGTGCTCACGATCGCGTGCGCCAACATCGCGAACCTGCTGCTCGCGCGCGCCGCGAGTCGATCGCTGGAGATGGCCGTTCGGCTCTCGTTGGGCGCGACCCGCAGGCAGCTCCTCGCGCAGCTGCTCACCGAATCCGTCGTGCTCGCCGCACTCGGTGGAGTGGCGGGGCTGGCCGTGGCGTGGGGGACGCTGCACGCCATCGTGTTGCTGCTCCCCAACGACGTGTCGTCGGCGCTTTCGTTCACGCTGAGCCCCACCGCGATCGGGTTCGCCGCGTTGCTGGCGATGCTCACCGGATTGCTGTTCGGCCTCTTCCCCGCGCTGCACAGCACGCGGCCCAACCTCGTCTCGGCGCTGCGCGACGGATCGGGCAAGACGTCGGCAACGCGCAGTGCGACGCGGTTCCGGACGTCGCTCGTCACGGCGCAGATCGCGCTGTCGATGGCGCTGCTGGTCTCGGCCGGGCTCTTCATCAAGAGTCTCACGAATGTGAGCCGCGTGAGCCTGGGGCTCGACGTGAACAATCTCGTGACGTTTCGCGTCTCGCCGGTCCTGAACGGCTACTCGGGCGTCCGCTCGCAGCAGGTGTTCGCGCGCATTGAATCCGAGGTGAGCTCCATCCCGGGCGTCCGTGGTATTGTCGCCGCGCGCGTCCAGGTGATCGGCGGCAACAACTGGGACAACGGCATGAACGTTCAGGGCTTCGCGAAGACGCTCGACACCGACGTCGATGCCTACTTCAACGAGGTGAGCCCGGAATTTTTTCACACGATGGGCATTCCGCTCGTCGCGGGACGTGAGTTCACGACGGGCGACGCCGTCGGTGCGCCGCGCGTGGCAATCGTGAACGAGGCGTTCACGAAAAAGTTCAAGCTTGGCAACGACGCGGTCGGCAAGATGGTCGGCGAGGGCGACAGTCTCACGCACGTGATCGTCGGCGTCGTCAAGGATTCGCGCTACAGCGGCGTGAAGCAGGACATGCGTCCGGTGTATTACGTCGCCTACAAGCAGGATACGACCGCCGGGTCGATGAGCTTCTACGTGAGAAGCTCGCTGCCGTCCGCGACGTTGATGCCCGAAATTCGCGCGGCCGTGGCGAAGGTCGACCGCAACCTGCCCGTGACGGGCCTCAAGACGATGCCCCAGCAGATCAAGGACAACGTGTATCTCGATCGGATGATCAGCACGTTGTCGGCGGGCTTCGCGGCGCTCGCGACGCTGCTTGCCGCGATCGGATTGTACGGCGTGCTCGCGTATTCCGTCGTGCAACGCACCAAGGAGATCGGCGTGCGCATGGCGCTCGGCGCGGACTCATCGAAGATCCTGTCGATGGTGCTGCGCAGCGTCGCGATCATGACCGCTGTGGGCGCGACGATCGGTGCCGCGGCCGCATGGGGAATTGGACGAGGCGCGCAGTCGTTGTTGTTCGGCGTGCAGGGCCGCGATCCGTTCGTGATGGTTGGCGCGGCCGTCGTGCTCGCGATTGCCGCGGTGCTCGCCGGAGCGATCCCGGCCGCGCGCGCGGCGCGAGTGGATCCCGTTCAGGCGCTGCGGTACGAGTAGATCAACCTGGATCAGCGCCCCGCCAGAAACGCCGAGATGCGTGAGTTGAGGAAGTCGCGATCCTGCGGGTTGGCGCCGGCGCCCGCGGGATGGCCCCACAGCGACGGAATCGGCACGAGCTTGACCGTCGACATGAACTGCGATTCGTAGCGCGCATCGCCGACCGGGAAATACAAATCGGTCTCGGAGGGCATGTAGAGAAACGGCACCTTGATCGATCTGAGCGCCGCCTCGACACTGCCGTTGAAGCCCGGCGTCATGCCGACGTCGTGCTTCTCCCAGGTGCGGCATTGGAGAATCAGATCGTTGGCGTCCGCGCCGGGAATGAAGTTGCGAAAGCGCGCCATGTATTGCTCGAGCGTCGTGCCGGCCGGCACCGTGGTCTTCCACAATTCTCTGCGCCACCATTCCTGCGAGTAGAGCCACGGTGCCCACACCATGCCGAACGCCTCGAGGCCTTTCTTCGGCTGCTCGGTGTAGTCGCCGTTGTTGAATGTCGGATCGGTCTCGATCGCCGCGATCTGACTTTCCAATCTCATGATGCCGTGCCCGTACGTCTTCGCGGTGCCCGACGTCGCGACGACGCGATCCTCGAACGCGGGGTAGCTCACGGCCCACTGAAACGCCTGCTGCGCGCCCATCGAGAAGCCGATCACCGCGCGCAGATGCGTGACGTGCAGATCCTCGGCGAGTAATCGATGGACCGCCTCGACGTTGTCGCGGATCGTCATCACCGGAAAGCGCGGCCCGTGATACGGCTCGGGCGTGTTGCTTGGACTCGACGAGTGGCCGTTGCCGAAGAGCTCCGTCGCGACCAGAAACATCGTCGCGGTGTCGAGCGCGCGACCCGGCCCGATCAACCACTCGTAGCCGTGATGGTTGGCCATGTAGTGTGACGGCAGCAGCACGACGTTGTCGCGCGCGGCATTCAGATGGCCGTACGTGCCGTAGACGACGATCGCTTTCGGCAGCGTGACGCCGCTTTCGGTATGAAAGTTCGCAATCGCGAATTCGTGATGTTCGGCGCGGTCCGGGCGCTGTTGCGCGGCGGCAGTGGTCGCGCAGAGGGCGAGCACCGCGGCGAGGATGGGGCGTGGCATGCGGGAAACGTGGAGCGGTCGCGCCGTTTTGTCATCCTGAGCGAGCGCGGCTCGCTGTCATCCCGAGCGACCCTGAGCGTAGCGAAGGGGAGTCGAGGGACCCCCGTCCCGACGGAGGAGCTCTCCGTAGTGAAGGGGGTCCCTCGACTCCGGCGCTCCGCGCCTCCGCTCGGGATGACAATAGCGGGGAACGCTCCGCGCCTCCGCTCGGGATGACAATAGCGGGCGCTGTTACGCCCCCGGCGGCACCCGCCCCGGCGTCCACGGCACCCCCGCGCGCTCCGCATCCCGCTCCAGATTCGGCAACTCGACCGCCACCAGCTGCCTGACACGCTGCTCGATCGCCGGGAATCGCTGCCGAACAATTTCCACCTGCGCGGCCTGCGATGCATCGAGCGCTGACAGCGTACTCCCCCATGCGTTGCCGATCGCTCCGCTCAACCGCGCTTGCAACGACGTCTGAGTCGCCTCCTGCCGAATGGCACGCGTCGGATCGCCGGTGAGCGACTCCTCGGCGTCGCGCAACTGTTGTTCCAGCGCGCGCACGCGCCGCGCGAGCGACGTGTCCGCGGACGGCGCTTCGTCAATCGCGCGCTTCAAAAACCCAATGCGCGTCAACGCCTCGCTCAACGATGCCGATGCGCCGAGTACCGAGCGCTCCAACTCGCCAATGCGTCGTTGGTCGGCGAGGGTCGCCATCACACGGCCCGGCACTGAATCCATATCCACGACCTGAAAGCGCACCGGACCGGCAAGCGTCGAGAAATTGCCATCGATGCGACTCATCAACGACACTTGATACGTTCCCGGCGGCGCGAACGGCGCCAGCGGCGGCGACGTGAACGGATAGTCCGGATCGGGCTTGTACGGCGGACCATTCACGGGAGCGGTCGGCTGGAGGCGAAGATCCCACGCCACGCGGTTGATGCCTGCGCTGTTCGATCCGACGAAGCGCCGCACGACCTGACCGCTCGCATCACTGATCGACACGATCACCGCCGGCGCCTCCTCACGATCCTCGGCGCGCAGCGTATCCCACGGCGGATAGAGCACGTCCGCCCCCTTTTTCTCCAGCGCCCGCTCCGCGATCTGTCGCTGCGAACGTCGCCCGGCGAGCGAGTCGCGCATGTAGTACGTGATCACGGCGCCGAACGGCGGATTCTGCGCCATGTACATCCCCGCGCCCTGAAACGATCCACCCGGAAGTCCGAGCGGCGTCGACTCGACATACAGCGGCGCCGGCTTCACGGGGTAGAGTGTGACAGTTTGTTCATGCCAGTTTCGTAATGGCGCGTAGTCGTCCAGCACGTAGAAGCCGCGGCCGAACGTCCCGAGCACCAGATCGTTCTCGCGCCGCTGGATCGTCACGTCGCGCACCTGAATCGTCGGCAGGCCGCCCTTGAGCGGCATCCATCGCTTGCCGCCGTCCACGGTCACGTACAATCCGAACTCCGTGCCCACGAACAGCAGATTCCGGTCGACGTGATCCTCCGCCAGACTCCATGTGCTGCCCCGCTCGGGCAGATTGCTCGTGATGTTCGTGAACGTGCGCCCCAGGTCCGCCGACTTGACCACGTACGGTTTGAAGTCGCCGGATTGATAATTCTGTAATACCACGTAGAACGTGTTCGCGTCGAAATTGCTCGGCACCACTCGCTGCACGACGCTCGTGTCCGGCACGCCGGGGAAATGGTCGATCGCGCGCCACGCCGCGCCGCTGTTCTCGCTGATCGACAGGCGCCCGTCATCGGTGCCCACGAACAGCAAACCGTCCTTGACCGGCGATTCCGCGATCGTGACGATCGTTCCGAACAACGTCGTGCTCACGTTCTTCGACACCGCGTCCACGCCCCACACACGGTCCATCAACTTCAAGCGATTGCGGTCGATGTTGCGCGAGAGATCGGGCGAGACGGCGCGCCACGAATCGCCGCGGTCGTCGCTGCGGTACAGCCGGTTCGACGCGAAATAGATCCGCGTGTGCGAGTGCGGGCTCACGAAGAGCGGCGAATCCCAGTTCCACCGCAGCGCCTCGCCCACGGAGTCGAACGGCTGAATGCCCACGACGTCGCCCGTCCGCAGGTTGAACCGGCTCAGCACGCCGAACTGCGACTCGGCATAGACGGTGTTCGGATCCTCGGGATCGACCACGCTGCCAAACCCGTCGCCGCCGCTCGTGATGAACCAGTCGGCGTTGCGAATGCCGTTGTTCGTGCGCGTGCGACTCGGGCCGCCCACCGAAAAATTATCCTGCGCGCCGCCGAATATTCGATAGAACGGGCGCGAGTTGTCCGTCGCCACGCGATAGTATTGCGTCACCGGCAGATTCGCCGAGAAACGCCACGTGTGCCCGCGGTCGAAGGTCTCGTACACACCGCCGTCGCAACCGACAATCAGATGATCCGTGTCGTCGCGGTCGATCCACACCACGTGGTTGTCGACGTGCTTGAGCTGCTCGCCGACATTGTGGAACGTGCGGCCGCCATCGTCGCTCACCTTGAGATTGACGTCGATCGCGTACACGCGGTCGACGTTGAGCGGATCGGCGAAAACCTCGTTGTAGTAGTTTCCGCCACTCTGATATCCGCTCATCTTCTCCCAGCTCGCGCCAAAGTCGCGCGACCGGAAGAAACCGCCTTTGCCATCGGCTGCTTCGGCGATCGCGTACAGCGCGCCGCCGACCGATGCCGACAGCCCAATGCGTCCGAGATCGACGTCGGGAAATCCCGACTGCGACTTGGTCCATGTGCGTCCAGCGTCCGTCGAGCGATATACCGCCGACCCCGGCCCGCCCGCGATGAAGCCGAACACGCGTCGCTCGCGCTGCCACGTCGTCGCGACGAGCACGTCGGGATCGCGCGGATCGAGCTGGATGTCGTTCGCGCCCGTCCATTCATCCGCCGGAACGCTGAGCTTCGTCCACGTCTTGCCACCGTCGGTCGTCTTGTAGATGCCGCGGTCGCCGCCCTTTCGAAACAAGGGCCCCTGCGCCGCGACGTACACGATGTCGGAGTTGCGCGGATCGACGACGATGCGGCCGATGTGCTCGGACTCCTTGAGCCCCACGTTCTTCCAGCTCCGTCCGCCGTCGATCGACTTGTACACGCCGTCGCCATACGCGACGACGCGCTGCGTGTTGTTCTCGCCTGAACCCACCCACACGACGTTCGGATTGTGTGGATCGATCACGACCACGCCGGTCGTGAACGAACCGTCATGATCGAACGCGGGCGTAAACGACACGCCGGCGTTCGTGCTCTTCCAAACGCCACCGGCCGCCGTGGCCACGAACCATGTCTTCTTGTCGGGCGCGACGGCGATGTCGGCGATGCGGCCCGATGTGAGTGCGGGACCGATCGACCGCAGCTTGAGACCGGACAGCGCGACGGCGAGCCGCGCGGAATCAGGCGACTGCGCGCCAAGTGCGGCCGCGAGTAGAAGGAGGACGAGTGAGCGCATGCGTTCGAAGATAGCCGGTTTCACGCTGGCCGCCTCGCGGTGCATCCCATACTTTATGCGGTCATGCGGCCTCGAATTTCGGGACTCCTCGCCACCGTCGTCGCCCTCCTCGCCCTCCTCGCCCTTCGGCCGTCGCTCGCGACCGGCCAGGCGTCGCCCAACGTGACGATCGCGGTACGCGTGCTCGACTCGAGCAGCGCGCCGGTCCCCGACGCCGACGTCTCCGTCGTGCGCGACGTCTCGACCGCGCTCGCACATGCGACCACCAACGCCGCCGGGCGCACGAGGCTCGTCGTGCCGCGGGGTCCGGGATCGCTGCAGCTCATCGCGCGGCGCATCGGCTACCAGGCCGCCTATCGCTTCTTCGCGCTTCCCGCGGGCGACAGCACGTTCATCGAGCTGCGGCTCATGCGCACGCCGGTGACGCTCGAGACAGTGAAGGTCTCCGCCGCCGAAGATCTCAAACGAAAGAGCTATTATCTCAGCGCCGAGGATATCGAGAACAGCAATCGCACGATGCTGGATGCGAGCGACATCTTCAAGCTGCGTCCGGACATGATGAACAGCCGCGGCGGCGCGAAGGCGTGCGAAGTCCCGTGGACCGATCGTACCGGTTGGATCGAGAACGTGTTCATCAACGGCAAGCGCATCGTGCTCGCGCCCATGGATTCACAATACGTGTATAGCCGCAAGCAGTCGCTCGGCGTCTTCGACAAGCCGATGCCGCGCCCGAACCCGCGCCTGTCACGCGTCGGCGCGCGTCCGCCGACTCCGTCGCAATTCACGCAGTTCTCGCACATGGACACCGTCCTCTCGATCCTCAAGGGGATCAAGCCCGAGCACATCGCCGAAGTGACGTATCACGATTGCTTCGACATGTCGGTGGACAAGAATCACTCCGACCTGGCGATGTTCATCGTGCTGAAGCCAGGCATCGGCTACAAGCCGGGGCTCGGGACCTTCGTCGTGCCCGAGGATACGACGTCCAGGCGCAACGCGAACGCGTTCACGGTCGACAACCTTCCCCGCTACCGGTTTCGGATCGTCGGGATCTACGACGTGGGCACGGGCGATCCGCTGCCGAACGTGGACGTGATCGATTCGGTGAGCGGCAATCGCGTGCAAAGCACGGCGACCGGGACCGTATCGCTCTTCTTCGTTCCCGAGGGAACGAACACCCTGCGCCTACACCGCGCCGGATTTCGGGACACCACCGTCACCGTGACCATCTCGCCGAAAGACACGGTACCGCTGACTTTCGTGATGAGCCGCCAGCCCTAGGCGCCGGCAGCGTATCTTTCAGGGATGCCGGAATTCTGGCCGCCAAATCTCCGGCTGTCGTATGTCGTCGATCTCTCGCCGCGATCGCCGGACGACGGCGTCTACGTCGATGCCGGTGCTGACGTCGCGCACATCGATCCCGCGCTGAGTCGCCTGCTGCGCGGCAGCGACGTCGGAGAGACGCTCGCCGCGATCTGCGCGACGGGCCGCTGTCACGTTCGCGAATCTGCCACTCAGGTCGCGAAGAAGGCCGCGCGTTGGGACGACGCCGGCACGTGGCGACTCGCGTTGCGCGTCACATCGCGCGACGACGGGACGCACGCGCTCTCGGGCTCGCTCGTGCGCGGCGACCAAATGTTGGCGCTCGACGCACCCGCGGTCCTGCATCCGAACGGCCTTCTATATATGAACGGCGCGCTCGCGCGCTACGATCACGGCGGCGTGTCTCACATTGCCGCCACGCTGCGCAACGTGCCGAACGTTCCGCTCGTCGACGGCGAATTGCCCGAAATTCTCGAGCTTCTGTACGCGTTGCCGCACGCACCGTCGATCGCCTTGCCGGAGGACGTGCATCTCGACGAACGACGCGTTGCGCCGCGGCCGTGGCTCTCGATCACGCAGGATCCGTCGCCGTGGAAGATCGCGACCCCGATCCTCGCGCTCGGCTTCCAGTACGGCGACGTGCGCATTCCGGCCGATCACCCGCAGGAAGCGATCTTCGATCGCGCCAGCATGACGCTGCTGCGCCGCGACTACGATGCCGAGCGTGCGGCACGCGAGCGCTTGACGACGGCGTCGGCGCGCGTGCACGCCGACATCGAGCGTGACAACGATCCGCATCGCCTCACGATCGCGCGATCGCGCCTCGCGCCGCTCATCGTGGAGCTCGTGCGCGAAGGCTGGCGCGTCGACGCGAGCGGCGTGCAGTATCGCGCTCCCGGTTTGGCGCGCGCGCAGGTGCGGTCGGGCATCGACTGGTTCGACCTCGACATGGTCGTGGATTACGACGGCGCCACCGCGCCGCTTCCCGCGTTGCTCGACGCAATTCGCAAACGTCAATCGACGGTCACGCTGTCCGACGGCAGCGTTGGCCTCGTTCCCGTCGAGTGGCTGTCGCGTCTCGGTCCGGCGCTCGCCGCCGGTTCGCCACAGGCGGGCGTCACACGCTTTTCGCGCTCGCAGATCGGCTTGCTCGATGCGCTGCTGTCCGCGACACCCGACGTGTCGATCGACGAAACCTTCGAGCGTGCGCGCGAGAAGCTGCATTCGTTCGAGGGGATCGCCCCCGCCGACCCCGCGCCGAGCTTTGTCGGAACGCTGCGCGAGTATCAGCGCGAAGGACTCGGCTGGCTGGACTTCCTGCGCGACTTCGGGCTCGGCGGCTGCCTCGCCGACGACATGGGTTTGGGCAAAACGGTTCAGGTGCTGGCGCTCCTCGATGCTCGGCGCGCCGCGGCGGCGACTAAGCGCCCATCGATCATCGTCGTTCCACGTTCGCTCGTCTTCAACTGGCTGCGCGAAGCCGAGCGATTCACGCCGGCGCTGCGCGTGCTCGACTACAGCGTCGCGCGCCGCCGCCCCGGCGCGATCGACCCCCACACGGACGACGTCGTCATCACGACCTACGGCATGATGCGCAGCGACATCGCCGAGCTCAGCGAGATCGACTTCGAGTATGCCATTCTCGACGAGGCACAGGCGATCAAGAATGCGAACACGGCGTCGGCGAAAGCCGCGCGGCTGTTGCGCGCGCGCCATCGCCTGGCGCTGAGCGGCACGCCGATCGAGAACCATCTCCACGAGCTCTGGAGTCTATTCGAGTTCTTGAATCCCGGCATGCTCGGAGCCTCGTCCACGTTCGGGTTGATGGCCGATCTGGCTACCGACGCGCCTCCCGGCGACCACCAGGAGAGCCGCGAGATCCTCAAGCGTGCGCTGCGCCCGGTGATTCTGCGGCGGACCAAGCAGCAGGTCGCGCCCGAGCTGCCGGAGCGCGTCGAACAGACGCTGTACGTGGACATGGAGCCGGCGCAGCGCGCGTTCTACATGCAGTTGCTCGCCGAAACGCGGCGCACCGTGTTCGACGAGATCGACCGCGTGGGCGTTGGCGGGGCGCGCATGCACATTCTCACCGCGCTGCTGCGGCTGCGCCAAGCGGCGTGTCACCCCGTGCTCGCCGATCACACGCGCCCCAATTTGCCGAGCGCGAAGCTGGACGCGTTGATTCCGACGTTGGCCGAGATCGTGGACGAGGATCACAAGGCCGTGGTGTTCTCGCAGTTCACGAGCTTCCTCTCGCTGGTGCGGCGCCGCCTGGAGGAGGACGGCATTGCGTACGAGTATCTCGACGGTGCCACGCGCGATCGCGAGGCACGCGTCGATCGCTTTCAGTCGGCGGACGGACCGCCGCTCTTTCTCGTGAGTCTCAAGGCGGGCGGCCACGGATTGAATCTCACGGCCGCCGACTATGTGTATCTTCTCGATCCGTGGTGGAACCCCGCCGTCGAAGCGCAGGCGATCGACCGCGCGCATCGCATTGGGCAAACGCGCCGTGTGATCGCGACACGCCTCGTCGCGAAGGGCACGATCGAGGAAAAGGTTCTCGAGCTTCAGGCCTCGAAACGCGCGCTGGCCGACGCCATCCTGGGCAGCGATCAGGGCGCGCTGGCCGGCATTGGCCGCGAAGAATTGGAGATGTTGTTGTCCGCCGGCGAATGAGCGCGCAAGTTCAACGCATGAAGACTCTCGTCATCGACGTCGGCGGCACGCATGTGAAGCTGCTCGCGACCGGCAAGCGTTCGCGGCGGATGTTCGACTCGGGGCCAACGCTCACGCCGGCGCGCATGGTCGAGCAAGTGCTCGCGGCCACCGAGGACTGGGAGTACGATCGCATCTCGATCGGCTTTCCGGCCCCGGTGCGCGACAACCATCCGGTGGACGAGCCATGGAATCTCGGACGCGGCTGGGTGCGATTCGACTATGCGCGCGCATTCAAGAAGCCGGTGCGCATGATCAACGACGCGGCGATGCAAGCGCTCGGCAGCTATCGCGGCGGACACATGCTCTTTCTGGGACTCGGCACCGGCCTGGGCACGACCATGATTCATGGCGGAGTCGTGGTGCCGCTCGAGCTGGCGCACCTGCCGTATCGCCACGGCAAGACCTACGAGGAATATGTCGGCGCTCTCGGGTACAAGCGATTGGGAAAACCGAAGTGGCGCGCGCACGTGCTTGAGATCATCGACCTCTTCGTCGCCGCGCTCGAGGTTGACTACGTCGTGCTCGGCGGCGGGAATGCGCCGCACATGAAGCGGTTGCCGAAGTTCGTGCGGTTGGGGACGAACGACAATGCGTTCAAGGGTGGGTTCAGGTTGTGGGAGAAGGACGACAGCGCGAAGTAGCTGTCATCCCGAGCGGAGCCGCGCAGCGTTCCCCTTATTTCATCCCGAGCGAAGGCGCGTAGCGCCCCCCCTTATGTCATCCCGAGCGAAGGCGCGTAGCGCCGCAGTCGAGGGACCCCCTTCACTACGGAGAACTCCTCCGCCCGGATGGGGGTCCCTCGACTCCCCTTCGCTACGCTCAGGGTCGCTCGGGATGACGCAACAGGCTTTCACACCTCGCCGCCACCCGCAGCAAGTCATCCGTCCGCCCCCGCCGTCCCACCAGCTGAAGTCCCACGGGCAATCCTTTCACCGGCACCGGCACCGAAATCGCCGGATGCCCCGTGATGTTGAAGAGCTGCGTCAATCGCAGCATCGCCGCGCGCACCGGAATTGTTTCGCCGTTGCCCATCATCGCATCGACCTGGCCGTGCGACGGCGGGATGATCGGCAGCGTCGGCAGCGCCAGCGCATCGCAATCGGCGAGCAGATCGTCCACCGCGCGGCGCAGCGTCTCGCGCGTGTCGAACGCCGCGAGGTAATCCACCGCGAGAATCGTTCGGCCACGATGCAGCCGCTCGAGCACCGGCGGCTGATAGTCATTCGCGTGTTCGTCGATATCCGCTCCGTGCCAGTGCGCCGCCTCGGGCATCGAGATGTTGACGTACGCGGGCACGATCGAATCGGCGTGCGCGAGCTCACGCGGCGCCGTCGTGGCGCCCTCGCGGCGCAGGCGTTCGATCGCCGCATCAAACGCGCTGCGTACGTCGCGCTCGAGCAACTTCGTGAAGTATCCGCCGAGCAGGCCAAGGCGCGGCGCGCGGCCGAGGTCGAGCGCGGGCATGGGTTGTTCGGCGAGCACCGACCAGATGAGCGCTGCATCGGCGACGTCGCGCGTGATCGGACCGACGTGATCGAAGGTCGTGCTCAAGGCGACGACGCCGTCAGTCGGTACTTCGCCGAGCGAGGGCTTGAGGCCAACGATTCCGCAGGCAGCCGCGGGAATGCGAATCGAGCCGCCGGTATCCGTGCCGATCGATGCTCGCCCCATGCCGCTGGCGACCGCCGCCGCCGAGCCACCGCTCGAGCCGCCGGCGGATCGCGTGACGTCGAGCGGGTTGTGCACGGCTCCGAACGCCGATTCTTCGCTCGTGGTACCGAACGCGAACTCGTGCAGATTGGTTTTGCCGATGAGTATCGCGCCGGCGTTGCGCAGCCGCTGCACCACTGGCGCGTCATGCTCGGCGACGTGCCCGTCGCGCACGCGCGACCCGGCCGTCGTCGGTTGCCCTTCGATGTCGATGAGATCCTTGATCGAGATCGTCATCCCGGCGAGCGGGCCGCGACTCGTTGCTCGTGCCGCACTGCGAGCGGCTTCGGCATCGACGAGAATGAACGCATTCGTGCGACGCCCGTGTGTTGCGATCGCCGACAGCGCCTCTTCGACGTTTTCAATTGGAGTACCCATCGACATCACATCGTCGTCTGCGAGGCCGACAGACGACGTACCAGCTTGTCGAGGAACTCCAGCCCGTCGTAGTACGATTTGACGCGCAGCTTCTCGTCGCGGCCGTGCGCGTTCGTTTCGCCGGGGAGTGAGAAAAGTCCCGAGACGCCGTATGACGGAATGCCTGCCTCACGCAGCCAATGGCTGTCGGTGGCGCCCGTGGACATCACCGGCACGACCGGAATGCCGCCGAACATTTGATGCGTGATGTCGGTGGCGGCGTTCAGCAGCTGCGGATCGATCGCCAGCGTCGACGTCGGGAAGCGCGGCGCCTCGTTCTTTTGCGTGAGCGTGATCTTGATGCCGGTATCGCCGATCACGCGCGCGAGCGTCGAGCGCACGTTGTCGAGCGTGGTCGTCGGCACCATGCGGCAGTTCACGTTCGCCGTCGCGGACTGCGGCAGCGCGTTGTAGGCGTGGCCGCCGGCCAGTCGCGTCGCGACGCACGTCGTGCGCAGTGTGGAGTTGTACCGCGGATCCTTCGACAGAATCGCCGACGCGCTTGCATCCTTCGGATTCTTCACAATGGCGCGCATGGCCGCGGCGATCGCCGGTTTCTCGACTTTCGCCGTCTGCGCGAAAAAGCCGCGCGTCGTCGGATTCAGCTCGACGGGAAAGCTGTACTTCGCCACGCGACCGAGCGCGTTGGCGAGCTCGTAGATCGCGTTGTCGGGACGCGGCACGCTGGAGTGGCCGCCCGGGTTCGTGGCGGTGAGCGTGAAATCGACATACACCTTTTCGGCCGCCTGAATCGAATTGAAGAGCGGCTTCACGTCCATGCCTTTGCCGTCGAGCGTTCCGCCGCCGCCTTCGTTGATCGCGAACGCGGCGTCGATGAGATCCTTGTGCTGGTCGACGAGCCAATGCGCGCCGTTCGCGCTGCCGCCTTCCTCGTCGGCGGTGAGCGCGAGAATGACGTCGCGCTGCGGGACGAAGCCTTCCTGCTTCCACGACAGCATGTTGGCGACGAAGATCGACGCCATCGCCTTGTCGTCGCTCACGCCGCGGCCAAGGAAGAAGCCGTTCTCCTCGACGGGCGTGAACGGATCGCGCGGCCAATCGCTGCGCAGCGCCGCCACGACGTCGAGGTGCGCGAGCTCGAGAATCGGTTTGCCTGCTGTCGCTCCGCCGCGGCCGTGGTATCGCACGACGAGGTTGCCCTTCGTCGGCTTGCCGGGCGGTATGAGCACTTTCACATCGGAGTCGGGAAAGCCCGCCGCGCGAAAGCGCGCCGCCATCGCCTCGACCGCCTTGGTCACGGAGCCGACGGAATCGACGGTGTTGATCGAGACGAGCTCGAAGTACACGTCGTGGGCCAGGCGCTGGCGCGGCGTGAGCGTGGACGATTGCGCGGACGCGGCTGAAGCGGCTGACGCGACCGCAATCAACGCGGCGATCGAGAGTCGGAGATGGCGCGGAGTGGGCACGGATCTCATCGAGCGAGAAAAAGTGAGTCGGGAGGAAGCACACTGATGCTAATGCCGGTGCGGCGGTGTTGTCATCCTTCGCCTCTCATGGGAACCTTCCTTCTTGCCGAACCGCTGCACGGACGCTAGCGTCTGCGGCGACGAATTTGTCCAGGAGATCACGGTGGGCTACTACTACGCAGACGCGGACAGCAAGCCGGTCGGACCACTCAGCGCCGACCAGGTCATGGCACTGTATCGCGACGGCAAATTGAACGGGAGCTCACCGCTCTTCGCCGAGGGCTCGACCACCTGGAGTACGGTGGATACGCTGCTTCGCGCACCGCAACCGATGCAGCCCATCCCGAATGCCTACACGGCGCCGACGACGCGCGCGTGCCGGTCGTGCGGCATTCCGCTCGCGCCCGAATCGAAGTGGTGCGGCGCGTGTCATGCCTCGGCGATTCCTGGCGTGTTCGGCACTCTCGCTTCGCCGGGGCGACGCCTGGGCGCGTACCTGCTCGATTGGATTCTTCCGTTCACGAGCATCGGCGCCCTCGTCACTGTCGTCGCATGGTCGGGCGGTGGCATGGCCGCGGTCATCGCTGCCGCCGCGCTCACCCTGGCCTACATCGTCTGGTCGGGCGTGCTCTTCTCGCGCGGAACCACGCCAGCCAAAAACCTGCTCGGCATGGACGTCATCAACGAGGACGGCCACGTCGCCGGATTCGGCCGCATGTTCGTGCGCGAGTGGATCGGGAAGCTCATCATCTCGCACATGGTCTTCTGCCTCGGCCTGCTGTGGATCTTCGTCGACAAGGACCGCCAGTGCTGGCATGACAAGCTGGTCAGCACCTATGTCGTGAAGCGCCCCGAAACGGTGTGACGGAGCAGGATCGGCTGAACGACGCGAACTCCGGCGCCGCACCCTGGCGGCTGTGGGGTTCGTACCTCGCGGAGCGCGCCTGGGGCACGGTGCGCGAGGATTACAGCGCGAACGGCGACGCGTGGGAATACTTCAAGCACGAGGACGCCCCACGCCGTGCGTATCGCTGGAATGAAGACGGCCTGCTCGGCATCTGCGACGAGACGCAGCGCCTCTGCTTCGCGCTCGCGCTCTGGAACGGGCATGACGAAATGCTCAAGGAGCGGCTCTTCGGCCTCTCCGGCCCCGAGGGCAACCACGGCGAGGACGCCAAGGAGTATTGGTTCTACCTCGACAACGTGCCGTCGCACGCCTACATGCGGGCGCTATATAAGTATCCTCATGCCGCGTATCCGTACGAGGAGTTGCGTGCCGAGAACGCGCGGCGCGGCCGCGAGGCGGGCGAATACGAGCTGCTCGATACCGGCGTGTTCGCGGACGATCGGTACTTCGACGTCGGCATCGAGTACGCGAAGGCGAGTCCCACCGACATTCTGATTCGCATCACCGTCGCCAATCGTGGCCCCGATGCGGCGACGCTCGATCTGTTGCCGACGCTCTGGTTCCGCAACACGTGGTCGTGGGGCATCAGCGGATACCGCCCGTCGCTCTCCGCGCTCGATGATTCGCGAGTTCTCGTCGAGCATGAATCGCTGGGCCGGTATCATCTGGCGTGCGACGGCCAGCCCGAGCTGTTGTTCACGGAGAACGACACGAACATCGCTCGGCTGTACGACGGAAAGAACGCGACGCCGTACGTGAAGGATGCGTTTCACGATTACATCGTGCATGGCAAGACGGACGCGGTGAATCCGGCGCGCACGGGAACGAAGGCGGCGGCGCACTATCGCCTGACGATTCCCGCCGGCGAGGAACACGTGGTGCGCTTGCGTCTCTCGGCCGATCGCGCCGACGCCACGCGGTTCGATCATTTCGAAGACTTTGACAAGGTGTTCGCGGACCGGGTTGCCGAGGCAAATGCGTTTTACGCGGATCTCGCGCCGCCAGAGGTCTCGGTCGACGAGCGCCGCGTGCAACGGCAGGCGTTCGCGGGTCTGTTGTGGAGCAAGCAGTTCTATCACTACGACGTGCGGCAGTGGCTGCATGGCGATCCGGCATTCCCGCCCCCGCCGCAGGAGCGCTGTTGGGGCCGCAATCACGCGTGGGAGCATCTCAACAATCACGACGTGATCTCGATGCCGGATACGTGGGAGTATCCGTGGTACGCGGCGTGGGATCTCGCGTTTCACGCCATTCCGTGGGCGATGATCGATCCGCAGTTCGCGAAGGATCAGTTGATCCTGCTGCTGCGTGAGTGGTACATGCACCCGAACGGGCAACTGCCGGCATACGAGTGGCAGTTTGGCGACGTGAATCCGCCGGTGCACGCGTGGGCGGCGATGCGCGTCTATCAGATCGAACGGCGCGCGACCGGCAGGGGCGACGTCAAGTTTCTCGAGCGCATCTTTCACAAACTGCTCATCAACTTCACGTGGTGGGTGAATCGCAAGGATGCCGAGGGGCGCAACGTGTTCCAGGGCGGCTTCCTCGGGCTCGACAATATCGGCGTCTTCAATCGCAGCGAGCAGCTGCCCAACGGCGCTCGGCTCGACCAGAGCGACGGCACGAGCTGGATGGCGATGTTCTGCCTCAACATGCTGGCGATCGCGCTCGAGCTGGCGCGGCAGGACAACGCGTACGAAGACGTCGCGACGAAGTTCCTGGAGCACTTCTTCTACATCGCGCACGCGGTGAACAACCGCACCACGCCGAACGGTGAGCCTGACGATCTGTGGGACGAGCAGGATGAGTTCTACTACGATCTGTTGCGTCTCGCCGACGGCGAGGCGGCGTTCGTGCGCGTGCGTTCGATGGTCGGCCTCATTCCGCTGCTTGCGGTCGAGACGCTCGACGCTGAGCTGCTGGAGAAGCTGCCTGATTTCCGCGAGCGCCTCGAGTGGTTCATGCGCTATCGCGCCGACATGGTGGGCGACGCCGCGGGCGTCACGCAAACTGGCGAAGCCGATCGGCGATTGTTCGCGATCGTGAACGAGTCGCGTCTGCGCGCGATTCTCAGGCGCGTGCTCGATGAGACGGAATTCCTGTCGCCGCACGGCTTGAGATCAGTCTCGCGCTGGCATGCCGAACATCCGTTCGAGCTGCGGGTGAATGGCTGGAACTTCGGCCGCGTGGACTACGAGCCGGCCGAGTCGCGGAGCGGACTGTTCGGCGGCAACTCGAATTGGCGTGGGCCGTTGTGGATGCCGCTCAACTATCTCATCATCGAGGCATTACAGAAGTTTGATTGGTATTTCGGGCCGACGTTCCGCGTGGAGTATCCGACGGGGTCGGGGCAGATGCTGACGTTGTGGGAGGTGTCTGTCGAGCTCTCGCGGCGGCTGATCGGATTATTCGTGCGGCATCAAGGGCGGCGGCCGATTTATGGTGAGTCGGCGGCACAGTTCGAGCGTGAGCATTGGCGGGATCTCGTGATGTTTCACGAGTACTTCGACGGCGATACGGGGGCGGGGCTCGGGGCGTCGCATCAGACGGGGTGGACGGCGTTGGTGGCGAAGCTCATTCAGCAGAGTGGGGTCCCCGCCGTGACGTGAGGGAATGGGCTACATTAGCAGTCTTTAATGAGACTGGCGGAATATCCCATTTACGAGCCTTCAAACGGCCCTTAGGCTGTGGGCGTTGGTTTTCCTCCACACGCCGAGCCATGACGATCACCTGCCGAGCCGCATGCATTAGTGCTCTTTCTCTCCTCGGAGGCAGACCGCTGGCGGCTGAGCCGCTGCCCCGGCTGCGATCGCGGGCGCAACTGGTGCCGTATATCGAGGAAATCAGGCAGCTCGAGTTCATCCGACGGGATCGGGTCGCGAATGGCCACCTCGAATCTGACCTCGTGGCCGCGCATGTCGAGAAAGACAGCGTGGAGTTGGTCTTCGAGTTCCTCGATGATCCCGTGTGTGCGACCACGCAGCGCCGAGGATGCGGGGCGCCGTATTTCCCGGTCAGCGGAGGCAGGCTCGGCATCCCGAGTGCCGACGCGGTGTACATGGTGTACTTCGCCGCCAACACGCTCGCGGCCAAAGCGAACCGCAACCAACAGAACCGATTCAACCAACAGTTGGTCGACGATGTAACCTCAATGGGCGGAGGCTTGCCGTCGGAAGCGACAATCATCGCCGGTATCAGCGATTTCATCGTGCAACGCGCCAAGGACGAGTTGGTCATCTCGTTTTTCGCCGACTTGCGAGAACGCCTCAAGAACGATGCCGTGCTCAGATTACTCTTCGCGTCCACGTACACGGCGATGGCGAATCTCGACGCGGTCGCCGCGAGTCAACTTGTTCCGACGTTGCGCGCGGCGTTCCGCGCAGATGTGCAGGCGCTTCCCGTCAACGCGCTCGACCCCGATCTGGTCGGAGACATCGTCGCCGAGTTGAAGGACCCGGTGGCATCAGCGGCTTGGCCCACGGCGAAGCCGTGGGTGCACGACGCGCACAGCATCGCCATGCGCTTGCATGGACTGACTGATGGTGAGCCGACGCTGGCGGCGCTGGCGCACTTAGCAGAGTTGCAAACAACTGACATCGTCGACGACCGGCTTCGCGCCGCCCTCGTTACGGGTGGAATCATGGCACGTGAGTATCGGAACGGAGGCGCCGAGTTGCTTCAGGCCGTGCGAACCGACCCCTACGAGCGCCAGCTCGCCGTTGGTGTGCTTCTGCGTGAGCTCATCGATTCTCAAGCGTTGCCACAATCCGTCGTCACCGACGGTCTCGTGAAGAATTATGTGGCGAGAATCGCGCCGCTTGGTATGGCGCTGGCCGACGTGGATACCGCTGTGCGCAACGGTGTCGAGCGACTGAAGGCGGCCGGCTCCGGCGACGCGGCGCTCGGCGTCGCCGCGCAAATCACGGCGGCCGCGGTGCAGTTCGTCGGAGCCGTTGCGCCGCTCGTCGGCGACGCAAACGCGCAGCATCAAGTGCAGGGCGTTCTCGATCTGCTCTCCGATCTCTCGCACGCCGAGGCCGCGATCGCGGCTCAGGAGTACGTCACGGCGGCCCAGACGCTCGTGAGCGCGCTGGCGCGACAACTGTCGACTCCGGTGTTTTCGCCGCAACGCGTGCGGATCCTCAGCTTTGCGTCGGCGCTCGCGTCGGCCAAGACGCCGGCAGACGTGTCGTCGGCATTGAACGCCGCGGCAGTGCCAGTTACCTCGTTCCGTACCAAGCGGGCACGAACTGGGACAGACGCGTCGTTCGCATTCGGCATCAACAGTTATGTCGGCGCGGTCGCCGGCGTTGAGAACGCGTTTGGGCCAGGATCGAATCAGGGAGCCGCCGGCTACGCCGGCGCCGTCGTTCCTGTCGGCTTCGAGTTAAGTTGGCCGTTCGGCCGCTCGAATGGATCGTTGTCGCTATTCGTCCCGTTGATCGATCTCGGCACCGTCGCGAGCTATCGCTTCGGCAAGGACGCCGCGAGCGCCGATGCCGTGCCCCACGTGACGTTCGCGCAGATTGTTGCGCCGGGGGCGTACGCCGTGTTTGGAATCACTCAGCGCTATCCGATTAGCGTGGGACTCGGTGCACAGTACGTCGGAGGGTTGCGCAAGAACGAGCTCACGGGCGCGCGCATGAACGTAGCGCGCGGCGGCGCCTTTGTCGCGGTCGATGTCCCCTTGTTTAGGTTTTAGGCGTTTGACTGGAACGATTTCAGCGCATCGCTAAAGTATTTGCGCACCCTGCCGATACTCATCGTACCTGAACTTCCCTTTCGAGATCGGCCGTCCCCCCTCCCCCTCCCACCACCCCCGGCCGATCCCTCACGCTTCAACTCCATCTGGGGTGGCACATGAGCATCAGCAGCATCACGTCGCGGCCGGTCGGCTTCGTCGCGCCGGTCAGCACGGGCGCCGTCGGCGGTTCACGCGATAGCGCCAGCGACTCGAGCACGTCACGCGTCGGCGCCAAGGACAGTTTCCGCGGCGACTTCGCGTCGCTCCTCGAGGCGGTCAAGTCCGGCGACATGACGTCCGCGCAGTCGGCCTTGAGCACGCTCCAGTCCGACCTCGGCGGCTCCGCGTCCTACAGCGCACCGTCATCGTCCTCCTCCTCAACCTCGCCGCAGCAGACCGATCTCGATTCGTTGTTCCAGGCCGTGCAGTCCGGCGACACCTCGGGCGCGCAGGCGGCGCTCACGAAGTTGCAGGCGGATGCACAGGATCAGACGACGCAGAGCTCCTCGAGCGCGACCAGCGGCACGCAGAAGGCGCCGGGGCATCACCACCACCATCACCACGGCGGCGGTGGTGGTATGAAGTCGGCGCTCGAGACGGCGTTTGCATCGCTCTCATCGTCGACGACGACCACGGACCCGAACGATCCGACCTCGACGTCGTCCACCGACGCGGCGGCGACGGTCTCGCTGTAATCACGTCAGTCGTAAGACGATCACCGTGAGGTGACGAGCGCGAGACGGTGACGGCGGTGATAGCTTCCACCGTCACCATGGCCAATCTCGGTCAGTTCGCGCTCGTCACGCTCACCGCCATTCTGTTCATCGTCGATCCCATCGCCGTGATCCCCACCTACCTGGTGATCACGCGAGACCAGACGACGGGGCAGCGCGCGATCACGGCGCGCCGCGCCTGCATTGCCGCCGGCCTCATTCTCATCGCCTTCGCGCTCGGCGGCACGCTCATCTTTCGCATCTTCGGCATCACGATCGAGGCGTTCCGCATCGCGGGCGGCTTGATCCTCTGGGTCGTGGCGATGGACATGCTGCACGGCGAGCGGCGCACGCAGGAGAGCCGACCGGAGATTGCCGAAGGCGCGGTGAAGGAAGACGTCGCGGTGACGCCGCTCGCGATGCCGATGCTCGCCGGCCCCGGCGCGATCTCGACCATCATCGTGCTCGCCGGTCAGGCGCAGGCCGTCGGCGAAAAGATCGTCGTGCTCGCGGCGATCGTCGCGACGATGGCGATCTCACTCGTCGTCCTGCGCGTCGGCGAACGCGTCGTGCTGCGCATGGGGCAGACGGGCATTCGTGTCATGACACGCATCATGGGACTCCTGCTCGCGGCCATCGCCGTGCAGTTCGTGCTCACCGGAGTGCGGGACGCCCTGAAGATTCATTAGTTATCATCCCGAGCGCCCCACTGTCATCCCGAGCGCCCCACTGTCATCCCGAGCGCAGCGAGGGATCTTTCATCCCGATAGAGGGCCCCCTATCAGGAGGAAAGATCCCTCGTCGCTTACGCTCCTCGGGATGACGGCCTCGCTTACGCTCCTCGGGATGACAATCTCGCTACGCTCCTCGCGATGACGACGCCTCAGCCGCCGAGACGCGGCTTCGTCGTCCGCGGCACGTCCTCGCACTTGGGCCACAAACGCGGGCCACCGAACCCACGTCCGCCACGCCCACCCGCCGCCGGCGCATTGTTGCCGCCGCCGACGCGCGCGATCGAATCCAACACCACCTGCATCGCGGCGCGCGCCGAATCCGGATTGATCGGCGTCACGTGCGACGCGTCCTCCGACGCGAGGTACGCGAGCATCGCCGTCAACGTCGCGTTTGATTTGAGATCGTCAAATACAACTTTATCATACGTGTCGCGCTCGGTATGCCAGGTGACGTTGTTGTAATCCCAGCTCAGCGCCCCCAAGCCGAACGTCGGCGCCCCATAGCACGTGAACGAGTAATCGTCGCTGCCGCCGCCGGCCGGGCCACCCGGCGCGACCGGCGCGCCCGTGAAGCCAACCTGCTGCTGAAATACGTTCGGCAGCTTGCTCAACCACTGCGTGAGATGCTCCGCCCCGCTCGGCAACCCGCCCGCGCCGACACGAATCACGCGCCCCGTGCCGTTGTCCTGGTTGAAGACGCCCTGCAGATGCTTCACGACGTCCGGATGATCCTTTGCATACGCGGCCGAGCCAACCTCACCTTCCTCTTCACCGGTCCAGTGGCCGGCGATGATCGTGCGCTGCGGATGCGGCAGCACTTGTTTGAGAATTCTCATGGCCTCGAGCATCGTGATCGTGCCCGTGCCGTTGTCCGTGGCGCCCGACGAGCCGTCCCACGAGTCGAAGTGCGACGAGAGCAGCACATACTCGTTCGCCCTGGAGCTGCCGGGAATAGTCGCGATGGCGTTGTACACCGGCTGCTCGCCGAGCAGGCGACCCTCGAGATTGAGACGCAGCGTCGGATGCTGATTGTTTTCGGTCAGACGATACACGAGCCCATAATCCTCGCAGCTCAGCGCGATCGTCGGCACGTGCGTGCTGTACGTCTCGAAGACTTCCATCGTGCCGATCTCGTCCTTCGGCCGCGACGTGATCAGGCCCGCGACACCTGCCTGGTCCAGGCGCTGGCTCAACGAGCCGCCGCCGAGTGAAACGAAGTAGCCGGTGCCGCGGGTGCTTCCGCGTCCGCCGAAGCCCGCCGCGAGCTCGCGCTGCACGCTGTCCTTGCGCGCGATCTCCTGCGGATAGCTGTACGCCGTCCATTCGCGATTCGGGCGACAGGTCTCATGCGGCGCCGACACCATCACGAGCTTGCCCTTGGCGTTCGGCAGCCACTTCACGAACGCGTTGCTGTCCGCGAACTGCGGCAGCACGATCGGCTGCGCATCGACATTCTTGCCACCGGTGCCGGGGCTGTAGCCGACCATCTGTCCCTCGAGCGTCCGCACGCGCGGCGTGAGCAGATCGATGTGTGACGGTCCGCGCACCCAGCCGCGCCACGTGCCGTAGTTCTCGAGCTTCGCGCTGATGCCCCAGCCCGCGTACGTCTTGACCAACCAGTCCTGCGCGGCCTTGGTGTTCGGCGCGCCCATGAGGCGAGGTCCGAGCGAATCGAACAACACCTGGGACAACTGCTTCACATGCGAGTTGTCCATGCCCATCGTCCAGATCTGCTTGATGATCGGATCGTCGGTTGGAAACGACAGCGCCGGCGGATCGGGATATGCGGGTTGTTGCGGCGCACCGCCGCCGAACCCGCCGCGTTGAGCATGTGCTGATGACACCGCGACGAGCGTAGCGAGCGTCGAGAGCGTCGCCGCCGCGAACGAAATTCGTGAAATACGCATGATCAGCTCCGGTCGTAGAAAGCGGGCGGCTCGAATCCGAGCGAGCGCAGATACACGTACCCCTGCCCGCGATGATGCACTTCATTGTCGATGGCGTAGAAGATCATCGCGAACCCCGACATCTTCCACTGCCCGAATGCGGTGTCCTCTTCCTGAAAGCGCTTTTCGGGGATCGTCTTCCATACGCGGTCGAGCTCCGCGGTGTTGGCGTCCCACAGCCGAAGAATCTCGCCCTTGGTCGTCAGCTCGAGCTTCTCGTTCACCCATTGACCGGTGGCGACGCCCTGCGCGATCGGCACGGCCATCGTGAGCAGCTCTGTCGCGAGCTTCGCGAACGGCCGCATGCCGCCGATCGCGTAATCGAACAACTCGCGCTCCGGAAACACCTCGATGAGCCGTCGCGTCACTCGGCGATGTCCCTGCCAGTGATCGAGCAACTGCTCGGGCGTGATGACGGGATGTGAGCTCATGGTGCTTTCACCTTGAATGCGAGATACGTGATGTGTTCGCCCGGCGCGAGTATCATCTGATGCGGCGCGCCGGCGGGAATGACGACGACGTCGCCGACGTGAAGCGCCGCGCGCGTCGATCCGTTCGCTTTGCCGCCGCGCCATTCGCCCGGCGTCGCTTCCTTCGCACCGCTGAGCGTGCCGCCCGAGACGAGGGTCGCGCTGCCGCTCTCGACGACGAAGACGTCGGTCCAATCCCGATGCGCTTCCAGACCGCCGGTCGAGTCGCGATGCGTGAGCGCGTACGTCATGTTCGGGCCCAGCCCAAGCTGCGCGGTGCGCGATGCGCCAGGCGTGAGCGAATCGCCCAACACCGCGAGTCGTGCGGCGGGCGTGATCGTGGCGGCGGGTGCGGCGTGTTGCGCGGCCACAGCGTGAAGCGGAATGGCGGTGAGCAGCGCGAGGATGAGCGCGTTCTGCACGAGAGACATCCAGAAGAAGTGAGTGGGAGACTGAGAACGACTTCCGCGAGATGATGATACGCGAACGCTAGCGGCAACCGCGCGACGATACCACCGGCAGCCCCACGGGAACGACGATGTTCGCGATCAGCCGGCGACGATCGCCCGTCGTCCGCGCTGCTCCCCTCACATCGCCATGCGGTATCCCGCCTTTTGAACCGTGAGAATGAACTCCGGATTCGCGGGATCGCTCTCGAGCTTGCGGCGCAACTGCGCGATATGGGTATCCACCGTGCGGCTCGAGACGAAGCCGCTATAGCCCCATACTTCGCGGAGGAGATCGCTGCGCTTGACCACCGCTCCGCCGCGCCCGATGAGCGCGTCGAGCAGATCGAACTCCTTGGGCGAGAGTGACACGAGCCGTCCATGGCGCTTGACCTGGCGCGCATCGCGGTCGATCTCGAGGGGTCCGAGCCGTACGATCGCACGTTGTGGCGCGACGATCTCGAGCGGCGCGGCGGCGACACGGCCGCGGCGCAGGATCAACTCGACGCGCGCCAGCAGCTCCAACATCCCGAACGGCTTCGTGACGTAATCCTCGGCGCCCAGCCGCAGCCCGACCACTTTCTCCGCCTCGGCATCGCGCGCCGAGAGGATGAGGATGCCGGAGGTGACGCCTTCGCGCGGCAGTTGGCGCATGACGTGATGGCCATCCATGTCGGGCAGCCCGAGGTCGAGAATGATGACGTCGGGATTCCAGCCCTTCGCCTCGGCGACGCCGAGCGCCCCGGTCTCGGCGGTTCGCACCGCGTGGCCCTCGAGCTCCAGGTTGTCGCGGAGCCCGTTGGCGATGTCTTCGTTGTCTTCGATGACGAGAATGTTGCCCATGCTGGAGCGTACGTTAACGACCGGGTCGGAGTCGCGGAAGCGAGGCCATGATGGCGTGGTGATATTCTAGAACTTTAAATACATAACAATTAACCACGACCAGATCTGACCACGTCTGACCAGATCTGGAAACCGTTGAAGCACGACCGGGCCGGTCAGGCGCCGTCCTCTCGGACTACGAGAGCAGATTTGGTCAGATTTGGTCAGATCCGGTCGTTGTTCTCCGTCGCAGATAGTTGCATCGCCGCGCGCCGCGCGCCCAATCTTAGAGCATGTTCCTCCCCACCCCGCGCCGCGACGCGGTTCGCGTCAGACTCATCGCCGCCGGTGGCGCATTGGCCGCGTCGCTGCTGGTCGCCGCCGCCGCGCTTGCCCTCCTGCTCGGCTCGCGCCGCCGAACGGTGCACGACGTCGATCGGGCCGCCGGTGATCTCGCAACCTCGAGCGCGCGACTCATCCTCCAGCAAACCGCGAACTTCGGCCTCGACGCGACGAACATGTTGTTGTTTGCCGCCGAGCGTGGCGGCGCACCGGCGCCGATCGCACCCGACAGTTTGCTCGCGAGACTCGCGTGGTCCGAGCGCATGCCACTGAGCGGATCCGAATCCAGCGACACGCTGCGGCTGGCGTTCGAGGGCAACCCGTCATCGCCCGCCGAGTCGTGGAAGTGGGCCGGCGTTCAGAGCAACGCGCTCCGCGAAGCACTGCACGACGCCGTCACCAAGGTCGTCGCGAAATCCACGGGGCATCAGACGCTGCTCGGCACGGCGTATCCCTGGCACGGCGACGACATGTCCGCGTGGATCATCGTCGGACGCGACGCAACCGGACGTCCCACATTCGTCGAGGGCGTCTCGTTCTCACGCACCCAATTCATGACCGCGTTCGTTCCCCTCGTGCTCGCGACGGTACCCGTGCTGCCCGCGTCGGTCGGCGGGACACGGCGGGATTTAGGAAATACTCAACAAGCGCTCGCGCTGCAGCGGCGTTATGTCAGCGCACGCGTCGAGGACGCGAACACGGACCGCGTCGAGTTCGACAGCGGTGTGCTCGCGCACGAAGGCGCGCACGGCACGTACGAGCTGGCGTCGGGGCCGATGCACGGCGTTCGCGTCCGCATCGGATTGGCCGATACGATCACCGACACGCTCATCGAGCGCCTGCCAACTGGTGTACCAGAGTGGACGTTGTGGGTGCTGATGACCATCGCGGTCGGCCTCGCCATCGTCGCCGGCATCGTCACTCAGCGCGCCTTCGCCGGCATGGCGCGCCGGCAAACATTTCTTGCCGCCGTGTCGCACGAGCTGCGTACGCCGCTCACGCAGGTGCGCCTGTCCGTCGAAACGCTGCGCCGCCTGCCCGCCGATGGCGACGAACGGCGCGAGCGCACCATCGAAGCACTCGGCCGCGGCACCGAGCAGCTCACGCGCACCGTTGAGAATTTGCTCACGCTCGCCAAGGCCGAGCTTCCGACGTGGAAGGTGCGGCCGCGCGTCACGGAGCTCGATGCGCTCGTACGGGCCACTGCCGAATCGATGGCGCCGATCGCGGCGACACGACACGTCTCGTTCGACGTCGTCGCATCATCCACCGTGTGGGCACTCGTCGACCCCGACGCATTTCGCCAGGTGATCCTCAACCTGCTCGACAACGCGCTGAAATACGGGCCGCGCGACTCAACGGTGCAAATTCGCCTTCGCCACTACGGCGATACCGCGGAGCTGAGCGTCGCCGATCATGGTCCCGGCATTCCCGCCGATCAACGCGAGCGCGTCTGGGCCGCCTACGAGCGCCTCAACAGCACCGGCACCGCGCGCCGCGATGGACTCGGACTCGGCCTCTCCGTGGTGCGCGACATCATCGTGCGCCACGATGGCTGGGTGCGCGTCGATGAGCACATCGGCGGCGGATCGGTCTTCGTCGTCGGCGTTCCGCTCGCCAGCGCGAGCGAGGCCACGCCGAACACCGCCGAGCATCCGGTGGCCGTGTAGCGCGTCAGTATCCGGCGGCCGTGTTGACGATGTTTTGCACGGGCTCGCCGCGGCGAAACCGCTCGAGATTCTCGGCGAACAGGTCGACCACGTCGTCCCAATGTGTCGCACGAAAGCCCGACGAATGCGGCGTGATCACGACGTTCGGCAAATCCCAGAGCGCACTCCCTGCATCGAGCGGCTCGCGCTCGAATACGTCGAGCACCGCGCCGCCGAGCGCACCGGAGCGCAGCGCGTCGATCATGGCTAGCTCGTCGACGACCTGACCGCGCGCGACGTTCACGATCACCGCGCCCCGCTCGAGCATCGCGATCTCCCGAACGCCGACGATGCGCTTCGTCGCCTCGACACCCGGCGCGGACAGCACCAGCACGTCGCAGCCGGCCAGCGAGTCGTGGAGCGCGCTCGGCGGAAGCACGCGATTCACGAACTCCGGCCGCGGGCGGTCGACGTTTCGCCGAATGCCGGTGACGCGCATGCCGAAGGCGTGCGCGCGCTTGGCGATCTCCATGCCGATGGTGCCGAGTCCAACGACCGTCATGCGCTTGCCGTGGAGGAGCCACGGCCAGTCGTGGATCAAATCGTTTTGAATCCAGCGATGCTCGCGCTGCGCCTCGAGCGTGCGATTGAGCTTGCGCGCGATTACCAGGAGGCCGCCCATCGCATTCTCGGCCATGGCGATCGCCTGGACGCCGCGGGAATTCGAGACGACGATGCCGCGATCGTTGAGCGCGGGCAACGGCAGCAGCCCTTCGACGGCGGCCGCGGAGGAGTGGACCCAACGGAGCTTGGGCGCGGCCGCGACCCACTCCGCGGTGAGAAACGGCGTGAACGCGGCATCGGCGGCGCGAATGGCGTCCGGAATCTCGTCGCGCGTATTAACGTTTATGAATTCAAAATCCGGAAAACGACGACGCAACGCGTCAACCTGGGCGTCCGGAATACACCACGCTTTGACGGGCCACTGGATGTAGATCAGGACGCGCAGGACCGGGCTCTCCGACGTCGGTACGGGTTGGCGACGATTGTACATCGCGATAAATCGCAAATTGGTCGATGCCCGGACGTCGGCGCCAGTCCTTCACGTCGATGCGTTATCGCATGTTACCCGTGTGTCCCAGCGAGTAGCGTCCCGGCTGCGGCCACACGCAAAGCCCGTGTGGCTCGCGCCCGACAGGAATGCGATGGGTCAGCTGCCCCGTCGCCGTATCGAACACGTAGACCTGCTTGTCATAGCGGCCGCTCACCCACAGCTCCTTGCCGTCCGCGGTGACGTTGCCCATGTCCGGACTGCCGCCGCCGGGAATCTCCCATGTCGCGACGACCTTGCGCGCGAACGGATCGACGACGCTGATCGATCCCTTGCCATGCGGTCCCGCCTTCAGCGTGTTCCATCCACGATTCGTCATGTAGAGCAGCTTGCCGTCGCGGCTCGGGTAGATGCCGTGCGTTCCGACGCCGGTCGGAATGAAACCGATCTGCGTGAATGTCGTTGGATCGACGAGCCGCACGCCGTTCGCCTTCATGTCGGCGACGAAGAACACGCTGCCGTCGGGCGACGAACGCACGTCTTGCGGCATGGCGCCCAGTCCCGCGCCGCTCGTCGTGTCGAGCGCGAGCAGTTTGACGGGTTGCTTCGTCGTCACGTCGAGCTTGAGCAGCGAGCCGTTGAACTCGCACGTCGCGATGGCGTAGCGGCCGTCGGCGGTAAACTCCATGTGGTCGATGCCGCGACAGCCCGTGTTCACCGATTGTACGAGCTGCATCGACTCCGGATCGCGGAAGTCGAGCCGCTCGCGCCGTTCGGCGACGACGATGGCGAATTTGCCGTCGGGCGTGAAGTACATGTTGTAGGGATCATCGACGTGGATGGGCTTGCCATCGGCGCCGGTGAGCGGGTCGATCGGAATGAGCGTGCTCGATTGGTTGGCCAACACCCACAGGCGCGACAGATCGTACGCCGGCACGACATGTTGCGGGATCTGTCCGACTTTGAACGTGCGCACGACGGTGTACGTCGTCGGGTCGATCACGCTCACCGAACCCGAGCGGGAGTTCGGCACGTAGACGAGCGGCTTCGACTTCGCGGCGATCGCCGACAGTCCGTTCGTTCCGGTGGCGGCGTAGATGTTCACCGCACCCTTGGGGTCGGTGACCTCGCCGGCGGCGCTGTAGACGGCGTAGTGTTGCTTTCCGTCGGCGGCGCGGAGCCTCCGGCCGGAGTGGCTGCACGCCGCGACGCCAAGCGTCACACCGACAATCGTCCAGAAATCGCGCCGCATACGACCAAGCCTGAGCCTGGTTAATGTTGAATGACGCCGAGTGGCCGTCTCGGGAAATCCTTCGAGCAACGCGCGGGCCTTCGCGCCGTTGTCTTGCCGCTAAGGAAAATGAATGAATTCACATCGAGCTACGTCATGACCCTTCGTCCCGCTCGCGAATCCGTCGTCGATCGGTTCCTGCGCTACGTGCGCATCGACACGCAATCGGCCGAAGACGCGACGACGACGCCGAGCACGGCGACGCAGTGGGATCTGTCGCGGCTGCTCGTCACCGAACTGCAGCAGCTCGGCGCGCAGGACGCGCGCATCGACGAGTACTGCATGGTGTACGCGAAGATTGCCGGTAACGCGCCGAATTCCAAGGACATTCCCGTCATCGGCTTGCTCGCGCACGTCGATACCTCGCCGGCGACGTCGGGCGCGAATGTGAAGCCCATCATTCACAAGAACTATCAAGGCGGCGACATCGTGTTGCCGGGCGATCCCTCGCAGGTGATCACCGTCGCGCAGCATCCCCTGCTGAAGACGATGATCGGCGACGACATTATCACCACGGACGGCACGACGCTCCTCGGCTCCGATGACAAGGCCGGCGTAGCGACGATCATGACGTTGGTCGATACGCTGCAGCAGAATCCGGACATCATCCACGGCCCGCTGGCGATCGGATTCACCGCCGACGAAGAGATCGGCACGGGCATCGAGAAGTTCGAGGTCGAAGGCTTTGGCGCCCGCTTCGCCTACACGGTGGATGGCGGCCCGCTCGGCGAGATCAGCGAGGAGACGTGGAGCGCGCGGCTCGCGACGGTGGCGTTTCATGGGCGGAACACGCATCCGGGGACGGCGAAAGGCGTGATGGTCAACTCGATCTACGCGATGGCGTATTTCCTCACGCGCATGCCGCACGACATGCTGCCCGAGAGTACCGAGGGTCGCATCGGGTTCGTGCACCCCTACATTGGAGCGGCCGATGTTGCCGAATCCAGCATTAAAGTATTGTTACGCGATTTCGACCTGGCGGGACTCCAGGCCAAGGAGGCGATGATTCGCACGCTCGCCGCCGACACCGAGAAGGAATTCCCGGGCGTCACCGTGTCGGTGAGCGTGAAAGAGAACTATCGCAACATGAAGGAAGTGCTGGCGAAGCATCCTGAATTGACGGAATACGCGATGGAGGCGGCGCGGCGCGCGGGACTCGAGCCCTTCGTGGAGCCCATTCGCGGCGGCACGGACGGGTCGAAGCTCACGTTCCGCGGGCTGCCCTGCCCGAACATCTTCACCGGCGGGCACGAGTTTCACGGCAAGCTCGAGTTCAACTCGCGGCGCGGCCTCGAGAAGACGACCGAGACGTTGGTGCATCTCGTCCAGATCTTCGCGGAGCGCGCCTAGGGCGCCGAGCCGCCCAGGTGCGGAATGGGCCGGAGCGCTGCATCATTGAGGACCCCTGGTTCCGCTCAGACTTTAGCATACTATCATGAATCGCCTGTCACAGATTTGCGTCCGCGCGATCGTCGCGCTCAGCGTTGCCTGGCCCGCGCTCAGCGCCCAGCAGCCATTCTCTGTCGTCGAAGCCGGCATTCCGGAAATGCGCCGCGCGCTCGAGCAGAAGCGCGTGACCTCGCACGAGCTGGTGCGGCAATATCTCGAGCGCATCGGCATGTACGAGGACAAGCTGCACGCCGCGATCACGGTGAATCCGCGCGCGTTCGCGATCGCCGACTCGCTCGACCGGTTGCGCGCGCAGGGTCGGATTCTTGGACCGCTGCACGGGATTCCCGTCGCGCTCAAGGACAACATCCATACGACGGACATGCCGACGACCGGTGGCGCGCTGGCGTTTGCCGATCTCGTGCCGCCATATGACGCGACGCTGACGAAGAATCTCGAGGCCGCGGGCGCGATCATTCTCGCGAAGACGCAGCTCACCGAGCTGGCGAACTGGGTCGCGACGGGCATGCCCGGCAACTACAACGGGCTGAATGGGTACGGCTACAACCCGTGGGATCCGCGGCGCGATCCGCGCGAGAATTTCTTCGACAATCGGCCGGTGCTCACCACGGGCGGCTCGAGCTCCGGCGCCGGCACGAACGTGAGCTTCTGGGCGGCGAACGTCGGCACGGAAACGAGCGGCTCCATCTTGAGCCCGTCGAATCAGAACATGCTCGTGGGCATCAAGCCCACCGTCGGCCGCGTGAGCCGATATGGGGTCATTCCGATCACCGCGGATCAGGATACCCCGGGCCCGATGGCGCGGACCGTGACGGACGCCGCGATCATGTTCGGCGCGCTCGAAGGCGCGCAGCCCGATCCAAACGATCCGGCGACGCGGCGCTGTCCGCCGCCGGCCGGGCGCGATTATACCAGATTTCTAAACCCCGCTGGACTGAAAGGCGCCCGCATCGGGATTCCGCGCGCGTTTTTCTACGAGCCGCTTCCCGGCGGCAGAAACGGGCGCGGCGGGTTGTCACCCGCGCAGAAGCAGGTCATGGACGACGTCATCGCGACGATCAAGCAACAGGGCGCGATCGTCGTCGATCCCGCCGACATTCCGAGCATCACGACCACGGATTCGGCGGACAACTTCCTGAATTGGAATCCGTGCAGCGGGCTCGATAACGCGAAGGGCATGGACGCGAATTGCTCGGTGGTGCTCAAGTACGGGATGAAGCGTGATTTCAATGCGTGGCTGCATTCGCTCGGCAGTGCCGCGCCGGTGAAGACGCTCACCGCGCTGCGCGAGTGGAACATCGCGCATCAGCGCGCGAATGCCATTCGGTACGGGCAGGCGCTGCTCGACATCTCGGACGAGATGGACACGCTGGCGGATCGCCCGAAGTACGAGGCCGATCGCCGCAAGGACATTCTGCTCGCGGGCACGAACGGGATCGACGCCGCGATGAAGAACAATCGCCTCGATGCCCTGCTCTTTCCAAGTGTGAGCAGCGCGGGCATCGCGGCCAAGCCCGGCTATCCGAGCGTAACGGTGCCGTACGCATTGCTCGCGGTGAACATGCCGACCGGCGCGAACGCGTATCCGACGGGCTTCGAGCCGCGTCCGGCGCCGTTCAACGTGACGTTCACCGGCATGGCGTGCAGTGAGCCGAAGCTGATCGAGTTGGCGTATGCGTTCGAACAGGCGACCAAAAAGCGTCACGCGCCGCCGCTGTTTCCGTAGTTTGTCGTTTGGTCGAGAGGGTACCGCGGCCGGACGCCGTTATCGAACGGCGCGACCAAACCGCACCCTTGTCATCCCGAGCCGGAGCGTAGCGAAGGCGAGGGATCCAACGTCCCGGTCGCGTGGCCGGCCAATCCGCCGGGACGCCAGATTCCTCGCTGCGCTCTGAATGACACGTGCTCAGGAGGACACCACGGCCGGCCCGGAGCGCCTGGGCGCGAGACGCGGGGAGCGAGACGCCGGCGATCATCCCGGGCCCCGAGCGCCCAACTCCGCCCAAGGGCGGTCAACGAAAACCGCCCCGGTAGTGTCCAACTCGCATCGCCACGACCCGGGGACTCGGCATGACCGCGATCGACGCATTCCGTCAGGACTTGCGATACACGCTGCGCGGCCTGCGCGCCAAGCCTGGCTTCACCACCGCCGTCGTCGTCACGCTCGCCTTAGGAATCGGCGCGAACGCCGCGATGTTCGGCATCGTCGACCGCATGCTCTTTCGCCCGCCACCGATGCTGCGCGATCCTGCTACCGCGCACCGCGTCTACGTCTACCAAACGTTCCGCGGCAAGGAGCAGGCGCAGGGCAGCTATCAGTACGCGCGCTATCGCGACCTCGCTGCCGAATCACACTCCTTCGAGTACATGGCCGGCCACGCCCGCCGCGATCTCGCCGTCGGCATCGGCGAGTCGGCGCGCGAGATGTCCGTCGGCGCCGTGAGCGCCAACTTCTTCAAGTTCTTCGACGCACCACCCGTCATCGGCCGCTACTTCACTCCCGCCGAGGATTCTGAACCGAACGGCCAGCTCGTCGCCGTGCTCAGCCACACGTTCTGGAGCGAGCGCTATGGCGAACGCCCGGACGTCCTCGGCAGCCGCATTCAAATCGGCACCGGCATCTACACCGTGATCGGCGTCGCCCCGGCCGGATTCGTCGGATTGTGGCCGGATCAGCCACCAGTCGCGTACGTCCCCATCACGTCGTTTGCGGGCCTCCAAATCGCGCAGAACAACTTCCTTCGCAAAGGCACGGTGTGGTGGAAGACGTACAGCTGGGGATGGATGTCCGTCATCGCGCGGCGCAAGCCCGGTGTGTCGATCGCGTCGGCGAACACAGATCTCTCGAACGCCATGCGCAAGAGTTATCAGAATCAGCTCATCGAGCAAACGAAGAGCTCGCCGATCAACCTCACGAAGCCGCACGCCGCCGCCGCGTCGATCATCACCGAGCGCGGACCGAATACGTCGAGCGTGGCGAAAGTCGCGACGTGGGTGGGCGGCGTATCGATCATCGTGCTGCTCATCGCCTGCGCGAACGTGGCGAACCTGCTGCTCGCGCGCGCACTGCGCCGTCGCCGCGAAGTCGCCGTTCGCCTCGCCCTCGGCGTCAGCCGCGCACGGCTCTTGTCGCAACTGCTCACGGAGAGTCTGGTGCTGGCGATCGGCGGCGCGCTTGCCGGGTTGCTCGTTGCGCAATGGGGGGGTGCGGCGCTTCGCGCGGCGTTTTTCACGAAGGCCGAGCCGGTCGTGTATTACCGCGATCCGCGCACGGTGCTCTTCGCGGGCGGCGCGGCCGTGATCGTCGGCATTCTCGCCGGCCTCGCGCCGATCTTCCAGACGTCGAGCGCCTCGCGGAGTCTCGTCGACGACCTCAAGGCCGGCGCGCGCGAAGGAATGCACGGCCGCTCGCGCGTGCGTGTCGCGCTGCTCGTGGTGCAGGGCGCGCTGTCGGTGGTGTTGCTCGTCGGTGCGGGATTGTTCGTCCGCAGCGTCAGCAACGTTCGCTCGGCGCGGCTCGGCTACGACGTCGATCCGGTGATGCTCGTCGATCTCAACATGCGCGGCGTGAAGCTCGACAGCGTGCATACCAAGGAGCTGCAGGATCGCATTCTCGCCACCGCGACGACGATTCCAGGCGTCACGCACGCATCGACCATCGCGTCGATTCCATTCTGGAGCACCTGGAGCGTCGGCCTGTATGTGCAGGGCATCGATACGGTGTGGCGTTATGGCCAATTCAATCTCAACGCGGTATCGCCCGACTTCTTCGCGACATTCGGAACTCGCATCCTTCGCGGCCGCGGCTTCACCGCGCAAGACAGACTCGGAACGCCTCGCGTCGCGGTGATCAGCGAAGGCATGGCGAAAGCGCTGTGGCGCGGCCGCGATGCGCTGGGGCAGTGCATGCGCGTGAACGCGGATACCATGCCGTGCACGACGGTGGTCGGCATCAGCGAGGACATCCGCCAAAAAAACATCTCCGGCGATTCCGCGACGTACATCTATTATCTGCCGGCCGAGCAGTTCGGCGGTCAGAACAGCTTCATGGTGCGCGTCGCGGGCGATGCGGCGAAGATGGGCCAGACCGTGCGCAGCCGTCTGCAGCGCGAGATGCCGGGCGCATCGTATGTCACCACGACGCCGCTGCGCGAGATCATCGGATCACAAACGAAGTCGTGGGAGATGGGTGCAACGATGTTCGTCGCGTTCGGCGGCCTCGCGCTCGCGCTCGCGGCGATCGGGTTGTACAGCGTGATCGCCTACAACGTCACGCAACGTACGCACGAGATGGGCGTCCGCGTCGCGCTCGGCGCACAGATGCGCGACGTGGTGCAGCTCGTCATCACCGATGGTCTGCGGCTCGGTGTGATCGGACTCGGGCTCGGCGCGGTCTGCGCGTTGATCGCGAGCCGATGGGTGAAACCATTGCTCTTCGACGAATCGCCGCACGATCCGTGGGTGTACGCGTTCGTGACGCTGGTGTTGCTGGCGATCACGCTCGTGGCGAGCTGGGTTCCGGCGCGGCGAGCGGCCAAGGTCGATCCGCAGGTGGCGCTGCGGACCGAATAGCGAGGCGCTACAGGAGTCGCGGCAGCGCGCCGGTCTTTATCAAACGCTCAAACCGCGCCGCGACGTCGACGTCGAGCGGCTTGGCTCCCGGCGGCGACCACCTGAAATGATCGCGGATGAGCTCGGGCCGCTCGGCCAACGGCGTCCAGCGCTCGATGAGCCGCGCGTCCGAGTCGACGATCCAGTACTCGCCGACGCCGGAGTTCAAATAAAAGTCGCGCTTCCTCACGCGATCGTCGCGTGCGGTGCACGGCGAGAGTATTTCGACGGCGAGCAGCAGCGACTTGACGTCGGGCCAGCGAAGTCGTTTGCCGGCGATCCGGGTGCCCGCGGGAACGATGAAGACGTCCGGCTGGAGCAGCGATTCCGGATGCAGACGAATGTCGGCCGGCGAGGTGAACGCGATCCCGATTGGCTCGCGTTCCAGATATGCGTGCAACATCGCGAATACTTCACCGACGATGAACTGATGCGACGGCTCGGGCGCGGGCGTCACGAGCAGCTCTCCATCGAGCAACTCGTAGCGCGGCCACGCGCACTCGTCGTCGATGAGCGCGGACACGTCGTCAGCGGTCCAACGGCGCTGCAGGGCTGGCATACCCATAGGTTGCTCGGCGGTCGGTGAATTTCGCAAGGGCCGCAACGGGACATGCCATGCGGTGTGTCGCCGGGGCGACCCGGCCGTCATCGTGCGATTTCGGGCCGTAGCTGTATCTTGCCTAGGTCTCGAACTCCAAAATCATGCGCATCTTTTCGACGCTCTCGCAGCTCACGCTCGCTTGCGCGACACTGGCACCAATCGCGCGCGCGCAAAATCCCGTCGACCCTCGTATGTACTCGTCACTCACGTGGCGCAACCTCGGTCCGTTCCGCGCGGGCCGGGTGGCGGCGGTGGCGGGCGCGATCGGTCAGCCCGGTGTGTTCTACATCGGCACGCCCGGCGGCGGCATCTGGAAGACCACCAGCGCGGGTGCGACGTGGTTTCCACTCACCGACGGTATGAAAGACATCTCATCGGTCGGCTCGGTGGACGTCGCGCCGTCCGATCCGAACGTCGTCTACGCCGGCATGGGTGACATCATCACCGGTGGATCGGTGAACGAAGGCGACGGCGTCTACAAATCCACGGACGCGGGGCGCACGTGGCGGCACCTCGGCCTCGAGGCGACGAAACAGATTCCGTCGATGTCGGTGCATCCGCGCAACGCCAACGAGGTGTTGATCGCGGCACAAGGCAACGTGCACGAGAAGAGTCACGATCGCGGCGTGTATCGCACGACGGACGGCGGCGCGACGTGGACGCAGACGCTCTTCGTCGATGACAGCACGGGCGCGCAACGCATCTCGCGCGCGTACGACACGCCGAACGTGGTGTTCGTGACGACCGTGGCGCACTACACACCGCCGCCGGCGAACAACGGCTTTGGCGGTGGCGGCGGCTTCGGCCGGGGCAATCAACGCACCGGACCGACGAGCACGAAGATCTTCAAGTCGGTGGACGGCGGCGCAACGTGGAAGGAGATCACCGGCGGTGGACTGCCGAATCGTCTCACCGGCAAGATGTGGATTTCCGTCGCGAACAACAGCGGCGGCCAGCGTGTGTACACGATCGGGGACGAAGGGCTCTATCGCTCCGACGACGGCGGCACGACGTGGCGGCAGATGGCTTCCGACGATCCGCGCATTCGCAACGGCCAGGGCGGCTACAACTGCGGCGTGTACGTCGATCCGCAGAATCCCGATCTCGTGTACACCTTGAACACGTCGAGCTACGTGTCGCACGATGGCGGCCGCACGTTCACCGGCTTCAAGGGCGCGCCGGGCGGCGACGATCCGCAGCAGATGTGGATCGATCCGACGAACGGCCAGCGTATTCTCTTCGGCTACGATCAGGGCGCGATCGTCTCGCTCGACGGCGGCGGCACGTGGAGCTCGTGGTACAATCAGTCGACCGAACAGATCTATCATCTCGCGACCGACAACAGCTTCCCCTATTACGTTTATGGGAGCCAGCAGGACGCGGGCGCCATTCGCACCCGGTCGCGCGGCAACCTGGGCGCGATCACGCCGCTCGATTGGAATCCGGTGCCCGGGTGGGAGTGGGGCACGGTGATGCCCGACCCGCTCGACCCGAATACGGTCTTCGCGAGCGGCAGCGGGATCGTGAAGATCTCCTATCCGAGCGAGCAGTGGATCAACATCAGCCCGCAAGTCGATCCATCGCATCGCCTGCGCGCGACGAGCGATCAGCCGATCCGTTTCGCGCCGTGGAACAAGCACATGCTCGTCGCGGGATTCCAGTCGGTGTGGACGACGATCGACGGCGGCGCGCACTGGACGGAGATCAGTCCCGATCTCGCCGTGCGAAGCGATGCACCGCCGACGCCGGGCGCCGGCCCGGGCCTTCAGCCGACGGGCGGCATTCAGTCGATGTCGCTGTCGTCTGTGAGTGCGGGCTTGATCTGGGTCGGTACCAACACCGGGTTGATCAAGGTCACGCGCGACGGCGGCAAGAAATGGGACGATGTATCGATCCCGAACATTCCCTTCGCGCCGCGCGCTGAAATCTTCGCGGTGGAAGCGTCGAACTTCGACGCGGCGACGGCGTATGCGATCGTCGATCTCGCGCGCGTCGGTGATTTCACCCCGTACATCTACCGCACGCACGATTACGGCAAGACGTGGACGAAGATCACGAACGGCCTGCCGGTGAATCAGCCAGGCGGAAGCTTCGCGCGTTTCGTGCGCAACGATACGCAGCGCAAGGGACTGCTCTTCGCCGGCACCGAGAGCGGGATGTACGTCTCATTCGACGACGGGGAGCACTGGCAGTCGCTGCAGAACAATCTGCCGACGACGTCGTATCGGGACGCGGTGATCAAGGACAACGATCTCGTCGTCACGACGTACGGCCGCGGCTTCTGGGTGCTCGACGACATCACGCCGCTCAGGCAGATGAGCGCGGCCGTCGCCAGCGAGGCGGCGCATCTCTTCAAGCCGGGCGAGGCCGTGCGCGTGCGCCGCAACGTCGGCGCCGATACGCCGTTCCCGCCCGAGGTGCCGCACGCGTTGAATCCGCCGGATGGCGCGATCATCGACTACTGGCTCGCGCGCGCGCCGTCGTCCGACGTCACACTCGACGTGCTCGACGCGTCGGGCGCTCTCGTGCGCCACATGACGAGCGCGCCGGGTACGCCGGTGGCCGAAGCGGCGCGTCCACCGCATCCCAATTTCTGGGTCGCGCCGCCGTTTGCGCTCTCGAAGAACGCGGGCGGCAATCGGACGAATTGGGATCTGCGGTACGATTCACCGAATACGTTCACACATTCGTTCGAGATCAACGCGAACCCGGGTCAAACGCCGGCGTCGCCGGAAGGCCCGCTCGCGCTGCCGGGGACGTACACGCTCAAGCTCACGGCGGACGGCCATACCTATACCCAAACTCTAACAATCCGGAACGATCCGCGGTCTCCGGCGACCGCGGTCGCGCTGCGCGCACAGCACGCGCTCGAGATGAAGGTCTGGCAGGGCGTGCAGGCGTCGTATGAAGGCCATCGCCTGGCGACGGCGCTGCGTGAATCGCTCACCGCGGAGAACAATCCGGGGAATGCGCTGCTCCTGGCGCAGCTCGATACCGTGCGCGGTCTCGACGCGGGCCGCGGTCGTGGCCGCGGCGGCGGCGGCAATGCCACGCCGAGCTTCCGCGGGCTGAACGGCGCGTTCGTGCAGCAGCTCAACGCGCAGGACAATGCCGATCAGGCGCCGACGGTTGCGGCGCTCGCGGCGTATCGCGCGACGTGCAAGGAGCTCGCGACCGTCGCGGCGGCGTGGTCTCGTGTCACCACCGCGGTCAAGACCCGCGGTGGAACGGTGAAGCTGCCGGACGGAACGATCAAGTTGCCGAGTTGCGAGTGATCTCCTGCTTTCGCGCGGCGCGACAATATCGTCGCGCCGCGCGAAAGCGGGACTCTATCGAGGATGCTTGTTGCGCTCATGCTGAACCAAAGCACCGACCGCTGCGCCCGCCAACGCATGGTGGCCGAGTACGTGGCCGGCCGCGGCGCCGACGAGCGCGCCCTTGAACTTGCTGTGATGATCCTGCGTCGTATCCGCGCTCACGTCGGTCGTCGCCGGTGCGCTCACGCTCGACGCGGGCGGAGCAAGGTCGCCGCCCGCCGAATTCGCGGTCGTGTTGGCGTTGCTGCTGTGTCCGCACGCCGCCGCGCAAATCATCGCGACGGTCGACAGGCTCATTGCGAACGTCTCGAGTCGATGCTGCATTTCGGCTCCATGGGTTGGCTGGTTTTCAGTCCGGCCTACATGGGCAGCGTGCGTGCCAATCGGAAACAGTCGGCTCGCAATCAGCATTAAGAGATCCGTCATATCATTGGTCATGCGCAAACGCTTTCGCAAACCTCTCATCGTCCTCATCGCCAGCGCCGCGCTCGGCGCCGCGTGCACGCCGAACGCACCGTCTTCACGACGCACGAACTACACGCCGCAAGCACGCGCGATCACCGTCACGACCGTTCCACTCCTCGTCAAGGAACAGTCAGGCGTGCTGCCCTTCCTCAAGGAAGACTTCGCCAAGGGAGGCGTGCTCGACGGCAAGGAAGTGTACGCGTTCAGCCCGAGCACGATCACCGTGATCGAGGGCGACACGATTGACTTCACCTTCATCAACGCCGAAGACGACGTGCACTCCTTCATCCTTCCCGATTTCGCGGTTTCGCTGCCGGGACAGAAAACGACCACAGCCACGTACGTCGCGCGCCGCGCCGGCATCTACACGTTCCAATGCGCGGTGCAAAGCCACCTGCCGATGATGTGGGGACAACTCGTCGTGTTGGCGCCGTCCGCGGTCACGCCCGCGGGGCCGACTGCTACGGCAGCTCCGAGCCGCTGACGACGCGCCATGTATCGCGCGCGATGAGCAATTCCTCATCCGTCGGAATCACCCAGACCTGAACGCGCGAGCCCTCGGCATCGATGCGCCCTTCCAGGCCGCCGCGCATCGCGGCGTTTCGCGCGGCGTCGACCTCGACACCCAGCCAACTCAGCCCGTCAGAGATGCGTCCGCGCACCTCCGGCGCGTTCTCGCCGATCCCGCCCGCGAACACGATCGCGTCCGCTCCATTCATCGTCGCGAGGTACGCACCGATGTACTTTCGGACGCGATAGCAAAAAAGGTCGATCGCCAATCGCGCGCGGCGATCGGCATGCTCGCCTTCTTCCGCGAGCAGCTCTCGCATGTCGGCGGTCAGCCCCGAAACGCCGAGCAGCCCGGACTGCTTGTTGAGCATGTTGTCGACGTCGCGGAACGTCATGCCTTCCTTCGCCGCGACGAAGTCGAGAATCGCCGGGTCGAGATCGCCGGAGCGCGTTCCCATCACCAGCCCCTCGAGCGGCGTGAAGCCCATGCTCGTATCCACCGACTCGCCGGCCGAGATCGCGCACGCTGACGCACCGTTCCCCAGGTGCAGCGTGATGATCTTCGTCTGCTCGCGCGTCTTGCCGGTGAGCTGGCGGTACCGATAGGCGACATAGCGATGCGACGTCCCATGGAATCCGTATCGCCGGACGCGATAACGGCGGTAGTACTGATACGGAATGGCGTAGAGATACGCCGTCTCGGGCAAACTGTGATGAAACGCCGTATCGAATACCGCGACCTGCGGAATGCCCGGCCCGACGACCGCTCGTGCCGCCGTGATGCCGCGCAGGTTATGAGGATTGTGTAATGGCGCGAGATCGATCAGGTCCTCGAGCGCGCGCCACACGTCGTCCGTCACCAGCGTCGACTGCGAGAACCGCTCGCCGCCGTGCACGACGCGATGCCCGACGGCCTGGATCTCCGCGACGCTCGCGATCGGCACCCCCGACGTGTCGCTCGTGAGCCAGGAGATCACGTGCTCCACGGCATTCGCGTGATCGCGAATCGACGCCGTGGTCTTGACGGCGCGCTGTCCTTCCGCCTCGAGCGTGAGAATCGCCTCGCCGCCGATGCGTTCGATCTGTCCGCGCGCCAATCGACGGTCCTTCTGCGCCGCGATGGCGTCGGCGTCGGTGTCGATGAGCTGGAACTTGAGCGACGACGAGCCGACGTTCAGTACGAGGATGTGCATAGAGCGTATCGCGTCGACCGGGATCCGTCGCTGCGCTCAGGATGACAATTATGTGGATGTCGTCGCTTGCCGCCCCGTCAACTCGTCGACGAAGATGCGAAACACGCGCGTCCGGTGCGGCGCCGGATCTCCCGCCGTCAACGCTTCCGCATCCACCGCGCGCAGCACTTCCACCGCGTGATCGTACGCCTCACGATCGCGATCGCTGCCCGCCGGCTCGAGGAAGTACAGCGCCCCGCGCACGGTCACGCTGCGCCAATCGTACTGCCCCTCCACTTCATCGACCTCGAACGCCACCCACGGGTGATGTTGCATCGTGGTGAGCTTCGTGCCCGGCGACGTGCGCGCGTAGATGTAACGCTCGTCGTACGCGTACGAAATCGGTTCGATGTCCACGCGATCGTGAAAGGTGAACGCCAGCCGCCCCACGTGATTGCGCCCGAGCAGCGCGATCGCATCGTGAGCCGGCAACTCGCCGAACCTGGGTCGTGAGGTGAGCGCCATACCGAGCTCCCGATTCAAGTCGCGTTCACGTGATCGGCGCCGCGGACGCGGGCACCGTGAACGCGAACAAACTGCCTGCATCACGCGCGCTTTCAAGGCGAATATGTCCGCCGTGCGCCTCGACGATTCCCTTCGCGATCGAGAGGCCGAGTCCTGAGCCGCGCGCGCGCGCGCCGTCGGACGACTGCCAATAGCGATCGAAGATGCGTGTCTGATTCTCGGAACTGATCCCCCGCCCCGAATCCTTCACGGCAAACTCCACCGCCCCATCACGCCGCGCCGCCGAGAGCACGATACGCCCCCCGCTCGGCGTGAACTTGATGGCGTTGCGGACGAGGTTGCCGAGTACTTGAACGATACGACCGCCATCGCCGGCGACGAGCGGAAGTCCCGTCGGCAAATCGACGTCGAGCGCGATGCCGTTTTCGTGCGCCTCGAGCTCGAACATGTGCCGCGCCTGCAGCACGAGCTGCGAGGGCTCCAGCGGCCGAATCTCGAGCGAGAGCCCGCCACGCTCGATGCTCGCCACGTCGAGCAAATCCTGAATCAAACGATTCATCCATTCCGTCGATTCGCGAATGGTGTGGAGCATCGCGACCCGCTCGGCCGGCGCGTTCGGCGGATTCTCCTCGAGCACGCGCGCGCACATCGCGATCGCGCTGAGCGGATTGCGCAGATCATGCGAGACGATGCCCAGCACTTCGTCGCGCGCGTGATTCGCGCGCTGCACGACGCCGTACAGTCGCACGTTCTCGAGTGTCGTCGCGGCGAGTGCGGCGAACTTGTCGGCGAGTGATCTCGCTTCGGCATCATAGGCGCGTTCGTCCGTCCGCAGCAGCGTCACGGCGCCGAACGTCTCGCCCGCCGCGAACAGCGGTAGGATCATGATCGATCGCGCGGCGAGCGCCTGCCAGTGCGGCACGGCGTCGAGGTCGGCGTTCGCCTCGTACCAATCGTCATCGATGTGCTCCGCCACTTCAGGGCGATTGCGCCGAATGGCGTCGATGATCGGGGACGGGGAATCGTACGTGAGCGGGTGGGCCGCGAGCGCTTCGAGCGCCGGCGTCAATTCCGCGCGCTGGCGCGTGCTCGCCGTGCGGCGCATGGCATCGCCCGTTTCCGGAACGAGATCGACGATGCACGCGTCCGCGAGGCGCGGCACGGGCAGGTCGGCGATCGTCCGCACCGTCGTCGCGAGGTCGAGCGTCTGCACGAGCTCACGCGCGGCGTCGGCGAGAAACCGCTCGTCCTCTTCCTTGCGCTTCTGATCGGTGATGTCGCGCATCACGACGGTGAACAGAATCCCGTCGGGTGCCACGAGCTTGGAGATCGACGCCTCGGCCGGAAATTCGGTGCCGTTGCTCCGCAAGCCGAAGATGGCGCGGCGTTCGCCCATGCGGCGCGCGGTCTCCGGCGCGCGCGCGAATCGCTCCATGTGCGCGTCGTGGCCCGCGCGATAGCGCGCGGGTATGAGAATATTCAAATGCCGGCCGAGCGCATCCTTTTCGGCGTAGCCGAAGATCTCCTCGGCGCCGCGATTGAAGTGGATGATGCGCAGCGCTTGATCGACGGTGACGATGGCGTCCGCGGCGATGGCCAGAATGCCCGAGAACTTGGCCTCCGACGCGCGAAGCTCATCCTCGATCCCATGCTGAGAGCGCAGGCGCCAGCGCAGATAGGCGGACTGCGCGACGATGAGCGCCGCCGCGGCGAGCGCGATCAGGATCGAGGCGAGCAGGCCTACACCTCCGCGAGCAACCCCAGCTTGAGCGCGAGCTGCACGTAGTCCGAGCGGTGGGACAGCCCAAGCTTTTCCTGAATGCGCTGCTTGTAGGTGTCCACTGTCTTCGGGCTGATGAACAGCTTCTCGCCGATCTCGGGCGCCGAATAGCCTTGCGCCACGAGCCGGAGCACATCGCGCTCACGCTGCGTGAGTTTCTCGAAGCGCTCGCGCTCCGTCGCCGCGGGGTCTTTCTTCGTGAGATTCTTCGCCAGGACGCGCGCCGCCGCTGGTCGAACGTAGACGTCGCCATGCGCGACCGCACGAACCGCGTCGACGAGCTCGCGATCGGCGGCACTCTTCACCAGAAAGCCCGCCGCACCGGCTTCCATGAGCGGAACGAGATAGTCTTCCTCCGCTTGCATCGTGAGGATGAGCACGCGCGCCGCGAGCCCTTTGGCAACGATCTCCTTCGTCGCCGCCGTGCCGTCGAGCTCGGGCATCCCCAAGTCCATCACGACGACGTCAGGATTGAAGCGTTCGGCGAGCGATACCGCTTCGCGGCCGTTCTTCGCTTCGCCGATCACGTCGATGTCGCGCGCGGCGCCAAGCACGGCCTTGAGCCCGGCGCGCACGACGGCGTGGTCATCCGCCAGAACCACACGAATCACGTCGCCTGTCATACGTCCTCCTAATGTAGCGCGTCGGGGGCCGGCCGTAGCGGCACGTTCGCGCTCACGGTCGTGCCGCTGCCCGGCGCGGTCTTGATCTCGAGCCAGCCGTCGACGAGTCCGACGCGCTCGCGCATCGACGTCAGTCCCATGCCCTGCCGGCGCCGGTCGGCGTCGTTCAGGTCGAATCCAATGCCATCGTCGCTCACCTCGAGCGTCGCGACCGAGCCATCCGCGTCGACGGAGATGCGAATGTGGCTCGGCTTCGCGTGGCGCGCCGCGTTGCGCACCGCCTCCTGCGCCACGCGGTACAACACCGCCTCGGCATGCCGCGGCAGTCGCGATTGAAGCCGCGTAGCGTTCACGTCGAAGTCGATGCCGTTTCCGTTCGATGCATCGCGTGCGAGCTTCAGCAGCGCCGCGCCAAGACCGAGATCGTCCAGCACCGCGGGATGCATGGTGTGCGAGAGCAACCGCACTTCCTCGAGGATGGATTGCGTCGCATTCTGCGCGGCGAGCAGGCGACTGCGCAGCGCGGGATCATGCTCGTCGCGCACGGCGACGGACAGCTCCAACACCAGCGCCGCGATGCGCTGCGCGGTCGAATCGTGCAGCTCGCGAGCGATCGACGCGCGTTCGCGATCGCCCGCCGCGATCACTTCGCTCGCCAGCGTGCGGAGCCGCGCGCGATCGGACGCGAGCCCGTCGAGCAGAATGTTGAACATCGAGCCCACGCGCAGCACTTCGCTGTCGGCGACGCTCGACTTGGCGACGCGCGCGCCGAAATCGCCGTGCCACACGCGCGACGCGACTGTTTCCAGATCTCTAATTGGCCGAAGCGCCACGACGACGAGCGCAAAGTGCGCCGCCCCGACGGCGATCAGCACGAGCGCCACGCGAGTGGAGAGCGCGCCGCCCGCGGCCATCCATGCGACAGTGAGCACCGACAGCACGAGCAGGTTGGCGCCGACGAGCTTCGCGACGAGCGGCACGCGGAGCGCCGCGAGCCGAATGCTCGGCTTCGCGGCGCTGCGCGGCTGCCCCCGAAAGAGCGGCACCGTGCGGGGAAGCGTGCGCGCGATCGTGCGCGTGCGTGGCAGCGGGCGAGGCAGCGGGCGTGGCAGCGGGCGTGGCGCGGAGTCTGGGTTCACGGAGACGGTGACGGCCATGACGACGAATAAGTAGCAGTTAGGTACTTAACGAATTCTGTACCACCAGGGCCGTCACCATCCCGAACATACCATGCTCCGATTCGGCATGCGGGAGGATGTGGCAGTGGAACGCCCAGGTGCCCGGATTGTTGCAGTTGACGACGACGTCCCACCGTTCGCCCGGCGCCACGTTGAGCGTGTCGCACTTCCACGGGCTCGCGAGCGGCCAGCCGTCCTTCGAGATGACCGTCATGTGCATGCCGTGCAGGTGCATGGGGTGAATCATCATCCCTTCGTTCATGAAGCGGATGCGAATCTTCTCACCGAGCTTGGCAACGAGCGGATCCGTGGCGGGAAAGCTCTTGCCGTTGAACGTGTAGCCGTGCGCGCCGTCGTTCAGGATGAACACGAAGTCGTGATCCACTTTCTCGATGGGCAGCGGATTCTTCGGTTCCACGATGAACGCACCGAGCAGTCCAAGTCCGACTTGCTTGGCGGAGTCGTGATGCGAGTGATACATGTGCGAGCCCGCGTTGGGCACGACGAACTCGTACGTGAAGCTCTGCCCAGGCTTGACCGGCGGCTGCGTGATGAACGGCACGCCGTCCATGGCGTTCGGCAGCTCGAGTCCGTGAAAGTGCACGGCCGTCGACTCGGGCAGCTCGTTGTGTAGAATGACGCGCACGCGTTCGCCTTCCTTGACGCGAATCTGTGGTCCGGGCACTTGATCGTTGTAGGCCCATGCCTCGACCAGGTGGCCGGGCTCCGTTTCCCACTGGATTTTCTTCGCGGTGAGCTCGAACACTTTCACGCCCTTGTCGAGCGTCGGGGCGAGAGGCTGGTTGCCCTTGCCGGCCGTCTTCGCCGGAAACGCCTTGATGCCTTTCTCGTGCATGGCGTCCATGGCGTCGGCCGTCGACATGGCCGTGGCGCCCGACATCGTGTCGTGCGGCCCCATAGTGCCGCCGGTCTGACCGTTGGGCGCTTGCGTCGCGGACTTCGCGGCCGCGTCCTGCTTGCAGGCCGTGACGATCCCCGCGGCGAACGCGGCAGTCGCGCCTTTGCGCAGAAACGAGCGGCGATCGGTGGACTTATTGAGTAGGTCGGACATGGTCGGTTCGTGTGCGGTTTGGTTTGACAGGGAAGAGTTTACGGCGCGTCAGGGGCGGGCTGTGTCGGGGGTTGGTGGAAAAGCGGTCGGGGAATCCCTCACATCGTCGTCCTGAGGAGCGCAGCGTGAGTTGTCATCCTGAGGAGCGAAGCGACGAAGGACCCCTTTCCACCGAGGAGAGAGGTCCTTCGCTTCGCTCAGGATGACAACGGTGTGCGACCGCTTACCGCTCGTTCAGCGCGGCGATCGCTTTTGCCCCCACGTTCAGCTCGAAGTTCACCTTCACCTCATCCCCCGTCTTGAGCCGCCCGAAGATCGCCGTCGGCGGCTGAATGCCGTAGTCCGTCATCTTGATCGGCACCACACCCTTCGCCTTGAGCGTGCCGTCCGCGAGCCGCACCGCCTCGATGGTCATCGAGATCTTGTTCTCCTTCCCCGCGATCGTCAGCGTGCCTTCGGTCTTGAGGGTGATCTCGTCCTTGTCGCCCGGCACCGCCTCGAGCGTCGCCAGGATGTAGCTGATGTCCGGCGCCTGGTCGGCCTTGAGCGCTTTATAAACATTGCCGTCCATGCCGCCGTGATTGCAGTGGAGCGCCTTCACGGGAATCCTGACTTCCACCTTCTTCACCGCCTTTGGCGCGGTGACGGTCATCGAGGCGGCCGCCGCGACGTCCATGTCGATCGCCGCGTCGATCTTGTCGGCTTTGCAGCTCCAGTCGTGCAAGTTCGACGTGCCGTCGATCCACAGCTTGCTGTCGGCGGACACGTTCACGCGAGCGGTATTTTGAGCGCCGGCGGCTGCGGCAACGAGCAGGAGCGCGGCGGTAGAGGCAGTGACGGCGGCGAAACGAATGGCGGTCCTCATACGATCTCCCTCGATCTCTCGATGCCGCGGTCGCGCCGGTCGGTCACGCTGCGTCATCGAACTGCATTGAAGATCGGATTTCGATCGTGGCGGATATGTCGGTGATGCGCTGATTCTGTGTCCGCCTTCGCCGCCTCTACCGCCGGGGAATCCCCGACGCGCTCCTTCGCGCGCGCTACTCGACGATGAGATGCCCCTTCATGCCAAGCGCGGCGTGTGGATCGCACTGGAAGTAGTACGACCCCTTGTCGAGGTGCACGAGCACGTCATACGTCTGCCCCGGGAGCTGCAGGAAATCACTGGGCGACGCCGGGAAGCCCGACTTTCCCGCGTTCGAGTCGGCCAGGAAGTGCACGTTGTGCACGCCAACCTTGAGCGTGTAGCGAACGACGTCGCCGCGCTTGACATGAACTTCGGCCGGCTTGAAGTAATTGCCGTTGGCGTCGCTCGAGAGCTCGACGACGACCACCTTGCCGCCGGGATCGGGCGTTTGCGGACCGCTGGGCGCCGCGGCCGCCGCGGGCGGGGCGCTCGATGACGCCGCGGTGGGCTTCGATTCGCCGCCGCAGGCGGCAAGCACGGCGAGCGTAGCCGCCGACAGGATGATGAACGGGGAACGAGAGGCAGACATGGTCGGATGTCCTGTGAATTGGAGTGTTAGAATGTTCAGAAGTCGCGGCGGCGGAAGCGTCGTGCGCCGGCCGCGATGGGAACCGCGGTCCAGACGAGCAGCATCGTGAGCGCGAGCAATGCGCCGCCGGTGCCGCCGAAGAACCGCTCGAACACGGCGCCCGTGTATCCCATGAGCGCCGCGACGTCGAGTGTGAGAAGAAGCAGCACGCGCCCAAGATCGATGGGATTCGCGAGCGTGAGCGCGAGCAGCGCTCGCTCCACCGGATAGTCCGAGAAGAGCGCGACGCCCAGCAGCACCATCCCGTCGTACAGCACGCCGACGAGCAGCCACACGCCGAGCGCGATGCCGACGCCGCGCAATCGATCCTCGGTGCGGAGGGCGATCCAGAACGCGACCGCGGTGAACACGAACGTGAGCAATGCACCCACGACCAGCAGCATGGCGAGGGCACCGCGCACGTCCGGCTCGGCGCCGCCGCGCGTCAGGAACGGCACGCCGACGCCGGCGAGAAAGGCCACGGCCATCGGCAGCGACAGGCCGAGATACAAGCCGGTGAACAGCGACGAACGGTGGATCGGCTGCGCGAGCAGCAGCTCGGTGAACTCGCGCGCGTTGTAGACATAGATGGTCGCCAGCACGAGCGACGCGAGCGGAATGACCATGAGCACCGCGGTTCCCAGACTGAGCACCGCGCGCGCGTCGCCGCCGGAGAATCGCAGCAAGCCTTCGGTCAGACAGAGGAAGAACGCGGCGTAGAGAGCGATCCATCGGCTGCGCAGCACGTCCGCCGTCTGAATGCGGATCAACTTGGCGACGGTCGCGGTCATGCGACCTCCCGGATCATGAGCGCGGCAATCGCCCGCTCGAGCGTTGCCTGGCGCGTGAGCGCCGTGAGGTCGGCGACAGGGCCGACGTACCGCACCACGCCGTCGAGCAGAAACGCGACGTCGTCGCACAGCTCCTCGAGCTCGCTCATGATGTGCGACGTCACGATCACCGTCGCCCCCTCGGCGCGGCGCGCAAGGAGCTTGTCCTTGAGTAACGCGCTCGAGAGCGGATCGAGACCGGCGGTCGGCTCGTCGAGGACGAGCAGCGACGGGCGAAACAACAGCGCGAGGCACGCGTTCACTTTCTGCCGTGTGCCGCCCGAGAGCGTACGCAACGGCTTGTCGAGCTGCTCGGCGAGATTGAAGCTCGAAAGAAGCTCCTCGTCGATGGCCGGCGCGGTGCGCCGAAGGTCGCGGATGAGCGCCAGCACTTCGCGGGCACTCAGATTCTCCGGGAAACGCGCGATCTGCGGCATGTAGCCGATGGCCGCGCGGTATGATTCGCCCGCGACGATCGATACGCCGTTCATCTGGATGTCGCCCGACGTTGGGTGCGCGAGTCCCAACAAAAGTTTGATGAGCGTTGTCTTACCAGAGCCGTTCGGACCGACGATACCCAACACACGGCCGCGTGTGACGCGCAGGTTCACTCCGCGCAGCACGTCGAGCCGCCCAAAGCGTTTGGTGATGCCGGAGAACTCGATCACGGAATGGGCCTCATGGCGGGAGTGGAGTCGACCAGTGCGTTCGGCGTGAGTGAGGGAAGTGCACGCTCGGCGTTCTCGAGCAGCTCGACGAACGCCGAACGCATGAGGATGAGCGCGGGCGACTGATGCTCGACGATCACCGAGAACAGCCGAACGGGGCGATGCGGAACGTCGCCGACGCCATTGCGATCGAGATCGTAGCCGCGGTAGCCGTCCCAGTAGTTGCCGGTGAAGGTCGTCGACGGCTCGCGGCTGTTCGTGGAGACGTCGAAGCTGTTGCCGATGAAATTGTTGCTGCGGAAGCGGCCGTCGAGCGTGCTGGCGTCGAGGCGCACCGCCCAGCCGTTGCGGCGAAAGTCGTTGTGGATCGCCTGAAGGCGATTGGCGCCGTCGGCGAACAGGCCAACCGTGTTGTGCGCGAAGACGTTTCGCTCGAGCGTCGCGTCGCTGATCTCCTTGAGGAGGAGTCCGTACGCGGCGGCGCCCCAGTTGTCCTCGAACCGGTTGCCGGTCATGCGCACGCGCTTCGTGTACATCACGGCGACGCCCGAGCCGTTGTGCCGAAACGTGTTGTCCACGTAGCGGCAGTCGTCGGAATACATGAAATGCAGGCCGTACCGCAGATTGCGTTCGCTGAGGTTGCCGCGGATGTCGCTGTCGTGCACGAACTCGAAGTAGATCCCGTCGCGCTGGCCCGAGATCTCGTTGCGCTCGATCGTGATGCGGCGCGACGTCCAGAGGTGAATACCGTTTCCCGACTCCGTTTCCCGCGTGCCGTTCGCGTGAATGACGTTGTCGGCGACGCGGCAGTCGGTCGTGTTGGCGAGATAGATCCCAAAGAATGCGTTCTCGAGGCGATTGTGTTCGATGACGCACCCGTGCGTCTCGCTCACTCGCAGCGCCGCGCGATCCTCGACGAAGCTCGTGCCGACGTTGCGCAGCACGAGCCCGCGCACGGTGACGGCGGGGCCGGTGACGAGCACCAGGCCGTGTTTCCCTTCCCCGTCGAGCACCGGCCAACCGTCGCCGACGAGTGCGATGGGCTTGTCGATGACGACGAGCGGCTCGCGATAGAGTCCGGCGTGCACGAGGACGGTATCGCCGTCGTGGGCCGCGGCGATCGCGCTCGCGATGGTGCGATGCGCGTACGTCGCGCCGACGTCAACGGTCCGCTGCGCTTCGGCGGGCCCCATCGCGACGAAGCTGAGCACCAGTGCGCGGCGAAGCATCAGAGCAGCTCCGCCCAGCGTTTGATGGCGCCGGCGTCGATCACACCGACGGCGGCCGCGTCGCGCGCCGTCGCGACCGCCGCCCACCCGCGACCCATCGGCGCGCGCTGCGGTCCGAGATCGATGAAGCGCGCCTGTGACGCGTCGAGCAGGCGGCCCGGATTACGAAAATCTGAAACCCACACTGACTCCGGTTGCTCGTTCGCCTTTGCGGCGTGCAGATAGGCGAGCAGGCATTCGATCGAATCGAACTTGACCGCTTTGCCATGCTTGGTCACGACTTCCGCCGCAAACCGCTGCTCGGCGATCTGCATCTTGCAGAACGCGCACGCGTCGACGCCGTAGAGGATGGCGTCGGGCCCGCCGGCCGCGCAGGCCGCGACGAGCACCAGCACGGCCGCGCGCGCGAGACGGCTTCGCGTCGCGCGCTTCACGCGCGGGCCTCGCGAAGCGCGGCTCGCGTCGCCGCCGCGGGATTCAGGCGGGTCGGGCCGTGATGCAAGACGAGCGACACGACGCCGAGGAGAAAGGCGGCACCGATGAGCGCCGTGCCGGTGGAGGGCCACGAGCTCGCCGTGAAATTCAGCAGTTGCTTGGTTCCAATGAGCGGCGGCTGGTAGCTCATGCCCGGGATCTTGATGATGGCGTGCACCATGTCGAGGTCGTGGCCGTAGGAGTACTCCCAGTGCCAGAAATCCCACATGCCCACGAGCCCAAGCGCGGCGAAGGACGCGAGCCACGCCCAGACGACGGCCCGCTTGCCGGTGATGACGGCGACCAGGCTGAACGCCGACAATCCGGCGATGAGCCACGGGATGATTCGCAGCTCGGGAATCGCGGCCGGCTCGATCGTCTTCATGCCGATGTAGTGATTCAACTCGTTGATGTTCCCGAGATCCTGCTCCGCCGCGCCGCGCACGGTTTGCGCGTGAATCTCCATGCCCAGTCCTTCCGGGTACTGCGGCGCGACGAGTTGAACGCGCCAAAGGGGCAGTGCGAGCGCGGCAAGCAACAGGCCCGACGCGAGCGCGAGGAGCAGTCTCGATATATTAGACATCTTCAAATCCCTGTGATTGTTCCTCGCTTCGGCGCTTCGCGCCTCCGCTCGGAATTCCGCATTTAATGCTTTTGGGCTTCGACGAGCTGCGCCTGCGTCTTCTTGCTGACGTTCGCCATGAGCTTCACCGGCGAACCGGCGGGCGACACGCGGACGTAGCCCTGCATCTCCTGATGCAGCGCCGAGCAGAAGTCGGTGCAGTAGAACGGGTAGACGCCCGGTGTCTTGGGAATCCACTGCAGCGTGCGCGTCTCACCAGGATTGAGAATCAGCTCGGAGTTGTTTTGCCCGAGCACCGCGAATCCGTGCTCGATGTCCCAGTCCTGTTCAATGTTGGTGACGTGGAAGTAGACCGTATCGCCCACCTGCACGCCTTCGAGATTGTCCGGCGCGAAGTGGCTGCGGATGGCGATCATCTTGACGTCCACGCGCTTGCCCGTCCGCGTGATGCCGCCCTCGGACTCGGCCTTCGTCGCGAATGGGTGGGCGTTCTCGGCGAGCTTGAAGAACTTGATCTGCTTGTCCTTGATCAGACTTGCGGGCAGCGCTTGCGCGTAGTGCGGTTCGCCGATCGTCGGGAAATCGAGCAGCAGCTTCATCTTGTCGCCGCTGATGTCGATCAGCTGAGCCGACTGCGCCATCTCGGGGCCGGTCGGGAGATAGCGGTCCTTCGTGATCTTGTTCAGCGCCAGGACGTACTTGCCCCACGGCTGCTTCGAGTCGCCTCCCGGAATCGACAGGTGGCCGATCGAGTAATAGGTCGGAATGCGATCGACGACTTCCCACGTGCCGAGCTTCCACTTCACGACTTCAGACGAGATGAACATCGACGTGTACGCGTAGCCCTTCCCGTCGAACTCGGTATGCAGGGGGCCTAGCCCCGGCTTCTGCACTTCGCCGGCGATGACCGCGTCGTACTTCAGCACCGGAATGCCGTCCACTTCCTTGTCGAACGCCTTGTCGGCGATCGCCTTCTGCAGCTTCGTGAATGAGTGGACTGGAATGACCGTGGCGAGCTTGCCGCCGGCCACGATGTATTCGCCGGTGGGGTCGATGTCCACGCCGTGCGGCGACTTGGGCGTCGGCAGGTAGTACGCGATGCCCGGGCATTGCGACGGATTGATGAGCTTGACGCTCGTCTTCTTTTCCGACTTGGCTGCCCGCGACGCCTGGTCCACCCAGTTGTGGACATACTCGGTGGTTTGCGTCGTGAACTTGTTTTGCGCCACGCATTCCTCGGCGCGCTTGTAGTTGATCGCCGCGACGTAGTCCTTGTCGTTCTGGGACGCGTTTTCCTCGAGCTTGGTGCTCGCCTGCTCCGTGTTGTACGAGGTGAAGAAGAACCACCCATCGGACGGGCCCTTGCCGGCGTGGCCGAGATCGTAGTTGTAGCCGGGCATCAGGATCTGGAACGCGATGTCCATCTTCCCCGGCTGATCGGCCGTCATGAAGGTGATCGTGCCCTTGAAGTTTTGCTTGTACGTATCGATCGCGACGTCGGTGTTCGGGATCGGCACGCTGAACCGCGTCGCCGACACGACGTACTTGGAGTTCGGCGTCGTGAACGGGGACGCGTGGCCGCCGGCCGAGTTGGGGATCTGGAGGATCTCGTCGGTCTCGAAGCGCGTCAGGTCGATACGCGCGACGCGCGGCGTGTTGTTCGCGTTGATGAAGAGCCAGCGGCCGTCCGGCACGCCGTTCGTCTGCGACAGTTCCGGATGATGCGAATCGTCCCACGGCACGAAGCCGTACGTCGTCTGAAGCAGCGGCTTGGTCTCTTCGTTGTAGCCGTAGCCGTCTTCGGGAAATTGTGAGAAAACTGGAATGAGCTTGAGCAGCCGGCCGGACGGCAGGCCGTACACGGACACCTGGCCGCTGTATCCACCGGACAGAAACGCGTAGAATTCGTCGTAGCTGCCCGGCGGCACGTAGACCTTTGACGCGGCGTCCGACGCCGCGAGGCTGGCGGTTTTCGCGCGCGGCGTACACGCGTAGATCACGCCGGCGACCGCAACCGCGGCCAGCAACAACGAGCGTTGAGTAGAGAGTCTCATGGGATTGCGCACCCGAGTGTGAGAAATGCGGACAAAGCCGTGCTGATAAGGTTCGTCGAGCGACGATCCCGCTCTATCGGGCGATGTCGGGAAGTGTTGTAGGTGATTTGCTGACGAACTGCCTGTTGTAGTCGCGCACCGCGCGACTGAGCTCGGTGTCCGCCGCGAATTGCGGCAGGACCGACGCGCCGAGCAGCGCGATGCCGCCGAGCGAAATTCCCACCGAAACGCGGCGATGTTGCGGAGTTTCCGCCGCGCGAATCGCGGCCGCCGCCGCAACCAAGCCGCCGACATCCGTCATCACCGACGCAATTCGCCGGATCGACAACGCGCGCGATGCGTGGTGCTCGGCCTGCGCACTGCCCCCGAACGCCGCATTCACGGAGCGCGGCCAGAGAAAGTCGAGCGTCGCGACTCGCTCTTCGGCATCGCCGCGCACCACGTCGAGTCCGCGTAGCCTCGGAACGATGTTGAGCGCGCATGCGTCGTACGTGCACCGAGACGTCAAAGCCGACGGCGCGTGTACGCTCCGTCCGGCGCAGACGCCGGCCGCGCACGCGAGCACGATCATGACTCGTCCGAACATGTTCCGCTCCCGGATAGTCGAATCCCTGCCGGACACCGCCCGGCAGGGATTCCGCAGAGGTGAGTTGTCGATCAGAAGCCCACGGCGCCCGCGATCATGAAACCGTTGAACTTGCCGCCGTTGTAGATGTTGTTCGATGGGAAGTTGTTGTACTCCTGCGTCACCCATTCGGCCTTGGCGAGCACGTTCGGTGTCACGAACCAACCGCCGCCGAGCTCCCAACGGTTCACGTTCTGATCCGTGTAGACCCTTGGCAGCATCTGCCCGTTGAGCGTGAGATACCGCGCGCCGCCGTAGAACCGCTCGCCGCCGCCGAAGCGATACAGCAGGTCGCTCGAGAACTGACGCAGGTTGCGCAGCTTCGGTTCGGTGAATGCTCCGCCACGGGCGGTTTCATAGCTGCCGAAGTATTCCAGTCCGCCGATCTTGACGAAGGGATTCAGAATTTCCGCATTGACCTTGTTCGAGAACCCGGGGCGGATCTCACCCGACCACGCGTTGGTGGTTTCGGTCGACGCGGTGTTCTCGAGCACATCATAGAAGGGCGAGCCGCCGCGATCGCCGGTGAACAGCGTGTTGCTCGCCGACTTGTTGTTCGAGTAGAAGCTGCCGGTCAGGCGGACGCGGACGCCTTCGTCGAGTTTGGTGTCGAATCCGAGCTTGCCGAGCACCGAGGCACTGCGCGCACCCGGAGCGGTGACTTGGCCATGCACTTCGCCGCCGGTCACGCCGAACATCGCGATGAGATCGCCAGGACGGTAGAACACTTCGCCGCCGATCTCGGTCGTGAACGCCTCGAGGATCGAGTTGCCGATGAACGGGTTGTACATCGAATTGCCGTTGTCCGAGCGGCGCGCATGATCGTCACCGTAGTCGATCTCGAAGTGACCAACCTTGAGTGTGACGTTCTTCATGAGCGCGTCGAGCAGCGCGGTGTGAATCGGCGACTCGTCCATCAGGAAGTAGCCGTCCTTCACCCAGCTCTCCTGGTGATGACGCGCGGAGAGATACGATGTCATGGCGACGCGGATCCCCGGCGCGATCTGCGCGTTCACGTTCAGGTTCGCGACCGCGTTGTTGAAGCCGTGACCGATCGCGATGAGTTGATTCGCATTCACACCGTTCGTGAGGGCGGACAGCGCGGCGTTCGTGTGGTCCAGGCCCTGGAACTCCTGCGTGAAGGCACCGCCGAGCGACAGCGCGAAGCCCGTGAACGGCACGGTGCTCTGCTTGGGCGGCTCGAAGATGTTGAGACCGCGGATGTCGGCCGGACGGATGTGATCGATCTCCGCCGGACGGTACAAGGTCACGGACTGCGGATTGATCTTGGGGTCCTTCTTGGCACTGTCCGGCTTGACGCTGTCCGTAGCAACGCGAGCAACGGTGGCGCTCGCGATTTTCATCGACGGCTGCTGGGCCATCGCAAGTCCGGCGACCAGGGTCGCGGCGGCTGCGAAGCTGAGAGTCTTGAGGCGTAGCATGGTAGTTCCTCCGGTCGGGATTCAGTCGAACGGGGTGCCGCCACTCGGCGGCGCGCCTCGCTCGATCTGATCCGAAGCTACGGCTCGCCAACCGGGGATTCCGTCGGGCAATAGCGGTCGCGCACGTGCGGGGATGCTTGTTTTTTTGTGAGGGAATTCCCCACAGCCTCGCGTCGCACGCGCTGGCCGACGCTATGCGCGAAGCGACGAAACCGGTCGGAGATCGCCACGTGCATGCGAAGGTTTCCCGGTGTGCCGGCCGGCGGTGTCATTCAACGCCTCGCGCGGCCCGCGCGGCGCCATCGACGTCCGCAGCGCGTTGAGAATCACCGCGACGTCGATCGCTTCCTGCACGCCCGCGCCGATCGCCGGCGGCAGATTGGTGACCGCGGCAACGAGCATGGCGACGCCGCTCATACTCAAACCCGCGATGATGCTCTGCCGCGCGATGCGCATCGTGCGGCGGCTGATGCCGATCGCGTCGACGACGCGGTCGAGCGAATCGGCGAGCAGCACGACGTCCGCCGCCTCCGCCGTGATGCCGCCGCCATGCGCGGCCAGCGCGACGCCGACGTCGGCAGCGGCCAGTGCGGGCGCATCGTTGATCCCGTCGCCAATCATCATCACCACGTGCCCTTCCGCCTGCAGCCGCTCGACGAACGACGCCTTCTCGACGGGCAACAGATCGCCGTGCGTCTCCGTGATGCCCGCGGTGGCGGCAACCGCGCGCGCGATGGGCGCATGGTCGCCGGACAGCAGCACCTCGCGCCGGACGCCGGCGTTCCGGAGCGCGCGCAAGACCGCGGGCAGCTCGGGTCGTATGCGATCGGCGTACTCGAATACGCCAGCGAGCTCGCCGTCGATGCTCATATAGGCGCGCAGCGTGGTATCGTCTCGCTCGAGGCGAGCGGCATCCATCACGCCGTTCTCGCAATACGGTACGACGAACGCGCGCGCACCGACGCGCACGTCGTGCCCGTCCACCTGCCCGCGCACGCCATGGCCCGGCGTCTCGGTCGCGCCGACCGCGCGCGGAATACCCAGACCGTCGGCGTGCACCGCGTCCACCAGCACGCGCGCCAGCAAGTGACTCGACTCCTGCTCGACCGCACCGGCGTAGCGAAGCACGGTGTCGCGATCGAATCGCGGCATCACGTTCGCGCGATCCAACGACGGCTTTCCAATGGTGAGCGTACCGGTCTTGTCGAACACGGCGGCATCCACGACCGCGAGACGCTCGAGCGCGCCACCGTGACGCACGATGATGAACCGGCGCGCCGCGCGATTGATGCCGCCGATGATCGCGACCGGTGTCGCGAGAATGAGCGGACACGGTGTAGCCACGACGAGAATCGCGAGCGCGCGCATCCAGTCGTGTGTGATCCAGACCGCCGCCCCGCAGACGAGCACCGTGACCGGCGTGAACCAGATCGCGTAGCGGTCCGCGAGACGCTGCAGCGGCGCCTTGCTCGACTGCGCCGAGCGCACGAGCTCCACGATCCGCGCATATTGGCTGCGTTCGGCCGGCGCGCTCGCACCCATGCGAAATGCGCCGTCGCCATTGATGGAGCCGCTCATCACGCTGACACCGGCCGTCGCGCGTACCGGCGCGACTTCGCCCGTGAGCGACGATGTGTTGAGCTCCGACTCGCCGTCGATCACGACGCCGTCGCACGGCACGGCGTCGCCGGCGCGAACGAGTAGAACGTCGCCCACACGGACCTGCGAGACCGGCACGTCCTCGACGCTCGTGTCACGCACGACGTGCGCGATGCGCGGCGCCGCATCCTCGAGCGCGCGCACCGCGGCCGACGCGCGACCCTCGGCATATTGCTCGAGCGCTTCGCCGCCGGTCTGCATCAACACGATGATCAAGCCGGCGAACGGCTGATCGAGCGCCACGCTTCCAATGATGGAGAGCGACGCCACCATGTCCGTCGCCAGTCGCCCGCGCAGCGCCTGACGCAGGGTGCGAACGACGACCGGCGCACCCGTGACGACGACGCCGATCATCCATATCAGCCGTGCGATGTCGGCGCGGCCAGTGACGTACAGTGCCGCGCCCGCGGCGAGGGTCCCCAGCGTCAGGCCCAGCGAGAACGTGCGTGCGCGTCTAGACATTGTTGGGCATGGCTCCAGAGCTCGAGGACATGCGAACGGCCGCGCCGACCGTCGCGAACCGCCCGCACGCCTCGACCGAGTTGACCGCTACGAGGTGAAGTGCAGCAACGTCTGCCCCGCACCGTGTACAACTCGGAGTGCAACGTCGCGGCCAGCGGCGTCACGCAGCACGTCGATCCCGGTTACCCCTCCGATGCCCCGCGAAAGATGACGTCGCGTATCGCCGAGCTGGCCGAACATCAGCTCCACCCGTTGGTCGTGACTGTCGAAACTGGCGCCGAGCAGCGGGTAGTCGAACTGTTGCGCCTGGGCGCCGATCTCCGGATCGTCGACTTCGAGGATGGACTTTCGTCCCATGTTCTTGCGCGTGAAGTCGTCCAACTGGGTGCTCCAGTCGTTGCGCGGAAGCGCGACCACCGCCGCCGGCTCGACCCGTGTTCGCACGCGTGTCATCGCGGCGGCGTGCGGCACCGTCAGCACGCTGCACGTCGCGCATCGCACGATACGCGTCGTGACGCTGCCGATCAGCAGGCGCGCCACGAAGCCGTGCCCATGACTTCCCGTGGCAATGAGGTCCGCGTTGACGCTCGACGCGAACGCCAGCAACTCGGTCGCCGGATCACCCTGCAGGAGCACGCGCTGCACCGTCATGTCGGGCGGCACGCGCAGTTGATCCTGCGTCTTCCGCAGCGCGGCGCCGGCATCCATCCGGTACGACGTGCCGGGCGCGTTCCACTCATACAGCGTGCTGTCGCGAGGCGCAACGTGCGCGAGATAGACTGTCGCCTCCGGCGCCGCGACCTCGAGCGCCAGCCGCGCCGCGCGCAGACTGGTCTCGCTGAAATCCGCCGCGACGACGATGCGCCGCGGCGCGTGCGTCGCCCCAGTGGCGACGGCGAGCACCGGGACGTCGGACAGGCGAATGAGCCGCAGCGCGGTCTCGTCGCCGAACACTCGATCCATCACCCGATGACGCCCAAGACCGGCAACGATCATGGTGGCCGCCGATTCGTGCGCGAGGCGCGTGACGACGGTCGCGGGATCTCCGTCGTACAACTCGACCGCACCCGACTCCTTCGCGTCGCTCGACCACCAGCGCTGCATCTGATCGATCACCGAGCGGCGCGCTTCGGCCCGTCGCGCCGCCTCGACATCGGCCGAGACGGAGAGCTGCATGTCGGGGCTCACCACCGGAACCGTTTTGAGAACGGTGACGATGCGGAGCGCGTCGGGAGAACCGGCGACCAGGCGTCCCAGGACGAGCGCGGGATCGGACTGATCGCGGCCGTCCGTCGCGATGATGATGGGCGCGGCACGCGAGGCGCGGACGCCGAGCTCCGGCGTGGTCGAAGGCATCTTGAGCGTGGTCATGGTTTCCTCCTCCAGAGGGACCCGCGGTCGGTGGGCGGGCGCTGATGGAAGAATGGACGCGACGCGGCGGCGAGTCCGTCGGCGATCCGCTGAAACGCCGTCGGGGAAAACCTTCCCCCTCAGAACAACTTCACGCTCACGTACCGCTTGGGATTGGCGCGGACGTCGGCGGCGAGCATCCGCAGCTCGGCGAGCAGCGAATCGGTGCGCCGATAGAGCGACGGATCGTTGAGCAGCAGCCCGAGGGTGCCGTCGCCGCGGTTCAACTTGCGCGCGACGCTGTCGCTGACGGCGAGCAGCGCATCGAGCCGCGCCTGCGTCGTCGACACCCGCGCGGTGAGGTCGCGCACTTCCGTCGCCGCGTGACGGAGCTCGACCGAGGCGATGCTGAAGTTCGCCACGAGACGCCGCGCGTCATCCGACGTCACGGCCGAATCGATACGGCGCGACGTCACCTCGACGCCCGCCGCCGTGCGATTGAGCGACGCCACCGCCGCGCGCAGCTGCGCGGAGAGCGAATCGATGTCCGACGCATGCGTCGTCGCCACGCTGCGCAGTGTCGTCGAGAGATCCGCCACATTTCGGATCGATGCGCGCAACTCGCGCGCCGCGGAATCATCGAACGCGACCTGCACGCGATCGGCGACGGTCGCCACGTCGCCCGCGATCTGCCCCGCCACCGCCGTGAGCTTGCCGATGCCGGGGAGCGACGCGCCCGGAAGCTTTCCCGCCTCGTGCGACGCCGCGTCGATCTCGCGCTGCACATCCGCGTCGCGCAGCGCCGCGCGCTCGACGATCGTCGCCTGCCAATCCCCGAACAGGCTCGATTCGTTGAGCAACACCGCCGGCTCCGCAGGCAACACGGTCGACGGATCGATCCGCATCCGCACCTCGACCCATCCGCGTGGCGCGAGCTCGATCGCCTGAATGCGTCCGCCAACCACACCGCGCACCACGACGTCGTTGCCGACGCGCGCATTCCCAACGTCACGGAAGAGCGCGACGACGTCGCGCTGCCGCCGCCCGACGTCGGTCTGCCGGGCCCACGCGACGCCCGCGATCGTCGCAATGACGACGACGACCACCACCAACCCGACGAGCGCATCGTATCGACGTTTCATCGCGCCGCCTGGCGGCCGAGCAGCCACGTCACCGCCCAGAATGCATCGAGCACGAGAATGCAGATCGCGGAGTACACGACCGCCGACGTGGCGGCGTTGCCCACGCCCACGGCTCCGCCTTCGGCGTTCAATCCGCGTCGCGATCCGACGATCGTCACGGCCGCGCCGAAGCTCGCCGATTTGACGAGCCCGTACTCGACGTCGAACGGCTGAAAGAACAGCCGGAATCCCTTCGTGAACTCGGCCGATGAGAGATGTAGCAACATCACCGAGGCCGCCCATCCGGCCGCGACCGCGATGAGCATGGCCGCCGCCACGACGACGGGAAACATCACGACTCCCGTGATCACGCGCGGCACGACGAGAAACGACACCGGATCGTAGCCGAGTGTCTCCAGCGCGTCGATCTGCTCGGTGACGCGCATGGTGCCGAGCTCCGCGGCGATGTTCGCGCCGACCCGCCCGGGCAGCGCGAGACCGGTGAGCACCGGCGCGAGCTCGAGCGTGATGGTCTTCTCGACGAGCGTTCCCACGAAGTAGAGCGGCACAGCGCCCGTGAAGGAGTAGCTCGCGAGCAGCGCGAGCACGATGCCGGTGAAGAGCGCGATGAATGCGGCGATCGGCAGCGAGCCGACGCCGAGCCGCCACATCTGCTGGATCGCCGGCGAACGCCACGTTCGTGCATCGCGCAACGACGCGGCAATGCCGCCGACGAACCGCGCGGTGCGCCCCACCACGCGCAGTCCGCGCAGCGTGGCGGTCCCCAGCGATTCAATCGGATAGAGCGGCGAGGTCATCGTCGTGACGGTGTGCGGTGCGCGCGAACGTTGGTATCTCGCGACGCCGCCGACTGTCGGGGATTTGGCGGACACCGCCCGGCCTTCGCCCGACAGCCCGGCCGCGCGCCTCGAGCCAGCTTGCGTTCGTATCGCACGTGGAGCCGAGCATGGCGCGTCATCGTGGACTTCGCATTGCCATCCGCATCACCGGCGTCGTTCTCGTCGCGGCCATCTGGGCGGCGAATGCGCTCAGGCCGACGACGTGGACGTGGGAGCGCGCGTTGAACGCGGCCGTGCTCGGCGCCGTCGTGATGCCGCCACTCCTCGGCTTCATCATCGCGTGGATGGGCACGTTCGATCATTCGGTGTTCGTCGTGACCTTCACCGCCGGCGCGTGGCTGGTGCTGGGCGGCGGTTTCGCGACGTCGGTGGTTCGCGCATTTGGGCGCCGGCGCGCACTCGACGCGGCGCATGCCATCCGACTCAATAGACCGTGAGAGGGGGATACATCATGTATCAGCACATTCTCATACCCGTCGACGATTCCCTCGCCGCGGACCGGGCGTTGCGTGTCGCGGGCGGGCTCGCCGCGCGCGACGGCGCCACGCTGACGTCGCTTCCGCTGCGCGCCGCTGTCGGTTGCGTGATGGCGGAGTGGGTGAGCCGACAGGCTCGCGAGCTCGACGCCGATCTGATCGTGCTTGCGGCGCCGCGCATCGGACGCCTCTCGAGCGTGTTCGCCGAGAGCGTCGGAGACTATCTCGTCGCGCACACGGACGTTCCACTGCTGGAAGTGCCCGAGGATCCCCGTCCAATGCGGCCCGGCGTGGTTCGGTCACGAAACGACTTCGCACGCATCCTCGTTCCAGTCGATGAATCGGCGGAGTCGCGCACCATTTTTGGACCGGTCGCGAATCTCGCGCGCCACGGCGTGTCGCAGATCCTCCTGCTCCGCGTGATCGAGCAGCCGGCGCCATCGCTGCAGCGGTTGCTTCGATCGAACTATCACGAGGCCGAGCGCGATGAGCAGGCGATGCAGACGGCCGTCGCCGACGCCTACGAGGAGCTCACGCACGCGGCGATCGACCTGGCCGCTCGGAGCGACTGCGACGTCGATTCGTACGTCATCGTGTCACGCGACGTCGCGGCTGCCATCCTGAAATTCGCGTGGACCTACAACGTCTCGGCCATCGCGATGGCCACGCACGGCAGCGGGGCTTCGTTGCAGAGTCGCGGACGCGTCACGGCCCGGCTCGAGCGCGAAAGCCGCCTGCCCCTTCTCCTCCGCCGCCCGCCGTCAGCGCCGTGGCGCGGCCGCGGCATCCCCACCGAGCGCGCGTCGGAGGCCATCCAATGCTCGTGAAAGACGCCATGACCTGGAGCCCCGCCGAAGTAGTGCCGGGCGATTCGATCACGACGGCGGCGCGGCTGATGCGCACGCACGGGGTGGGCCTGCTGCCGGTCGTCGAGAGCAAACTCTATCGCCAGTTGCTCGGCGTCGTGACCGATCGCGATCTCGTGGTGCGCGCGATGGCTGAGGAGCGGGCGTCAGCGGATCACGTGCGCGACGTGATGACGCCGGCGCCGGTGGCGACGATCGGACCGCTGGACAGCGTCGACCGGGCGCTGGCCGCGATGGACGCCGCGCGAGTGCGCCGGCTGCCCGTGGTCGACGAAGACGAGATCGTCCTCGGCGTGATCAGCCGGGTGGACATCGCGCGCTTGACAGCTTCATCGGTCGGTGCCTATATAGGCCATGACCTATGAATACGTGCTGACCGCCCTCGCCGATCCCACGCGCCGCGCGATGTACGCGCACCTTCGCCGGCGCCCCTATACCGTGGGCGAGCTCGCCGAACGCGTCGCCATTCGCCAGCCGAGCGCGTCGGAACACCTGCGCGTGCTGCACCGCGCGCATCTCGTGCACGATCGCCGCGAAGGGACGCGCCGCTACTACGCCGCGTCCACCGAAGGACTCGAGGCCCTGCACCGCTGGCTCGAGTCGATGTGGGACGACGTGCTCAGCGCCTATGCCGACGCCGGCGAGGCACCGGCACGCCCGCGTCCAACCCCTTCACGGAAACGCCGCCCATGACCCACGCATCTCGCGATGTCCCGCCGATTCGCCGATCGGTAACCGTTCCGTGGACGCCCGACGCCGCCTACCGCCGCTTCGTCGAGGAGTTCGGGCGCTGGTGGCCGCGTTACGGACACTCGATCGGCGGACGCCGCGTGAAGTGTGTCGTATTCGATGCGCGCGTCGGCGGCGCCATCTACGAGGAGCACTACGACGGCACGCGCTACGAGTGGGGCACTGTCACGCAGCTCGAGCCTCCGGCACGCGTGGCGTTCACCTTCCACGCGGCGTTCGCGCGCGCCGACGCGCAGCAGGTCGAAGTGACGTTCACGGCCGAGGGACGCGGAACACGCGTCGAGTTGGTGTCGTCGGGCTGGGAGCGGATGAGCGATCATGCCCGCGGCGCCTACGGCGGATACCGCATGGGCTGGGGCGGATTGCTCGCGCGGTACGCCGGGCGGTTCAGCGGCGTGGAGGTTCTGTTCACGTCGATGGCCGTCGCGATGGACGTCCTTCGCCAACGCGAGTCGTTCACGCGGAACAGCGAAGGGCGGATTTCTTCGACCGGAGCCCCTACATAAACGCGGTCGAATGAAGGTTGCGCGGTGTCGGCGGCCGTGACATGATGACGCTTCCCCTCAATCGAGGAATACGCAGATGGTCTCGAGCAAAGCCCTCACGCCCGCCGCGCTCGCGTACGAAGTGCCCCTGTCGCGCTTTCCGGACACGTACAACAAGCAGCCGCTCATGTACCTCGCGCTCGCCGCGCAGAAGAACAACTACGCGTTGTACATGACGGGACTCGCGGACAGCAAAACGCTGCTCGCCCGCCTCGCCGCCGCGTACAAGGCGCGAGGAAAGAAGCTGGACATGGGCAAGAGCTGCCTGCGATTCAAATCGCTCGACGAGCTTCCGATGGACGTTCTCGGCGACATCATCGCGTCGACGGGAGTCGATGACCGCATCGCGGTCGAGCAGAAACGCGTCGGGCGCTCGTGATCCCGTCGGAACGAAAGTCTACATCTACTGAGCGGCAGGCGCGGGCGCGACCAATACCGCGCATCGCGCATCGCGAACGACGCGCGTTCTCACGCTCCCCAGCACGATGCTGGTCGAGGAGCCCTCGTTCATCCCCTCCAAGCGTAATGAGCTCGCAGTGCTCGCGTCGTGCGTATTCAACGACGGGGCGACTGGGCTCGCCCTCGAGCATCGCTGAATCGACACGCCGCTTGGTGTGGCGGCGCAAGTCGCTGAGGGCCAGTTCCAGCTTGGTGCTCGCACCCGCGCGATAGAGCTCGACCAGGTCTCCCGGCTCGGCCTTGACGCCGGCGAATCCGCACACGTGCACCGCGGTCAGCGTTCCTGCGTCGCTCAGAATGTCGGTGCCAATCGCCGCGGCAGCCATGCTCGGCGCGGTGAAGTCGATCGCCGCCACCGCGCGCTCTGGCAGACCGCTCATGCGCGCAGGTACGGCAAGCACTGGAATCGTCGAGTGCTTCATCACCGCAATGGCGGTCTCGCTCCCGAAGATTCGATCGACGCGTTTGTGGCGGCCAAGTCCGGTCACAATCAGCGTGGCGCCCCACTGTCGCGCGAGATCGTCGATGGTAGACGCCGGATCGCCGATGACCGCGCGCGTCTCCCACTCACCCGCGGAGAACTGGTGGACCGCTTGCCGAACGGCTTCGAGCACCTCGAGTCGGCTCGTCTCGTCGAGCGCGACGGGATGCCGCATCGACGTGATCGTCGAGAGGTTGTGCGGGAACGGCGTGACGACGCCCAGCGCCAGCACAGGTGCGTGATACCGTTTGGCGATTGCGGCCGCCACCGTGGCCGCACCGCGTGATTCGGGCTCGCCGGCGGTCGCCAACAGCACGCGTACTTCCATCGGGCGGGGGGCGGCGACGCGCGAGCGACGCGTTTCCGCGCGCTCGCGAACAGTCTTGGTCATGACGTGCCTCCGTTGATCTCATCGTGCACGCGTTTGCATGGTTTCGTCTGTCGGCCGTTGGCCGTATGTCCGTCCCGCGTTCAGCCGTCCGGATTTGCCCGGACTCTCGCGCGCGGCGTGACGATCACCGAACAATTCGCGCAGCGCACCACGCGCATCGCCACCGGTCCGATCGCGACGCGATCCAGTGCCCCATGCCCGTGCATGCCTATCGCGAGCGCGTCCGCCGACCACTCACTCGCGAGCGAGAGCAGCTCCGTCGCCGGATCGCCGCGCAGCATCCGCGATGTGATGCGACCGCAGAATCCGGTCTGCAGCGTCTCCACCATGCGCCGCATGCCCAACTCGGGCATCGCGCGTCCGTCGGGCGTGCCGACGTGGGCCAGCACGATCCCGGCGTCCGGCGCGGCGAGCTCGCGCGCAAGGGTCGCCGCCTCCACGCTCGTCGGCGTAAAGTCCATGCCGACGATGACGCGACGGGGCGGCGTCGCGCGCCCTTCGGCGACGACAAGGACCGGCGTGCGACTCAGTCGCACGAGACGAAGCGCCGATTCGTCGCCGCTCAACCGATCGAGCACACGGGGTCGGCCGATGCCGACGATCAGCAGCGCCGATTCGTGCGTGTCGGCATACGCGGAGATGACGGCCGGTGGGTAGCCGGCGCGCGTCTCGATCGGCACGCTCACCGAGTCGCCGAACAGGCGCTCAATCTGCGCCTTCACCAGTGCCAGCTGCTCTGCCGCATCAGTGGGATCGACGCGCGCGTCGAACGGCGTCGTCGACGTGTTGCTTGGAATCACCGAGAGCACTCCGAACGAACCCATCGGAGCGAGATGGCGCGCCGCGCGGAGCGCGGCGTCGGCAGGCGTGCGACCGTCGCTCGCGACGAGAATGCCGTGCGGCCATCCCTCGCCGAGCCCATGATACTGTACGCGTGGTGCTGCGTTGACGAATGCGGTCATGCCAGGGAAGCTCGGCGATCGGGCGCCGGCGCGGTGTCGGGCGAGCAACCGACGAATGTCAGGAAACCCCTGACAGAACAGCGGCGCCCACGTGCTACACTGCCTGACAGCTATTCCCCGCCTCGAGTGCTGCTTCCAAAACTTGTTACAACGTTAAAGACGTATGACCGCGCCCAGTTCGGCCGCGATGTCATCGCCGGCGTCATCGTCGGCATCGTCGCCATTCCGCTGGCGATTGCCTTCGCGATCGCCAGCGGGGTCACGCCCGGGCGCGGCCTCTGGACCGCGATCGTCGCCGGGTTCCTGATCTCCGCGCTCGGCGGATCGCGCGTGCAGATCGGCGGACCAACGGGCGCGTTCGTCGTGATCGTCTACGGGATCGTTCAGAAGTACGGCATCGACGGTCTCACCGTCGCGACGTTCATGGCCGGTGCGCTGCTCGTCGTCATGGGACTATCCGGCTTGGGCGGCTTGATCAAGTTCATTCCGCATCCGGTCATTACGGGGTTCACGAGCGGAATCGCCGTCATCATCTTCTCGAGCGAGGTCAAGGACCTCGTCGGCCTGCGCATGGGCGCCGTACCTGCGGCGTTTCTGCCGAAGTGGAGTGCGTTCATCGAACACGCACGCGCATTCACTCCGGCGGCGCTCGTCGTATCGACGCTCACGCTCGCGATCCTCATCGTGTGGCCGCGCATCAATCGGCGCATCCCCGGGCCGTTCGTGGCGCTCATCGCAACGACACTCGTGGTGTACCTCGGACATTGGCCGGTCGAGACGATCGGCAGTCACTTCGGGCCGATCGATCCCTCGGTGCCGCACCCGCAGCTCCCGCATCTGTCGGTCGAGCAAATCACGGGGCTCGTCGGACCCGCATTCACGATCGCCATGCTGGCGGCGATCGAATCGCTGCTCTCGGCTGTCGTTGCGGATGGCATGATCGGCGGCCGTCACCGCTCGAACATGGAGCTCGTGGCGCAAGGCGTGGCGAACATCGCGTCGCCGCTGTTCGGCGGCATCCCCGCGACGGGCGCGATCGCACGCACCGCGACGAACGTCAAGAACGGTGGTCGCACACCCATCGCGGGAATGACGCACGCCCTCACGCTGCTGCTCGTCACATTGTTTTTCGGCCGTTACGCCGCGCTCGTGCCGCTGGCGACGCTCGCCGGCATTCTCGTCATTGTCGCGTACCATATGAGCGAGTGGCGAACCTTTCGGGCCGAGCTTCGTTCGCCCAGGAGCGACGTTGCAGTCCTCCTCACGACGTTCGGACTCACCGTCCTGGTCGATCTCACGGTGGCGATCGCCGTTGGTCTCGTGTTGGCGTCGTTCCTGTTCATTCGCCGAATGGCGACCACGGCAAACATCAACGAGGTACGCCGCGCGCTCGACGATGATGCCGATACCGACGACCTGGCCGAGTGGCAGGCGCGCATTCCCGACGGCGTGCGCGTGTTCGAGGTCGCGGGCCCGCTGTTTTTTGGCGCCGCGGAAACGTTCAAGGAGACACTCGGCCAGGTCGCCGAGCGTCCCCGCGTATTGATCATTCGGATGCGCGACGTGACGGTGCTCGATTCCACGGCCATGCACGCCCTGAAAGACGTCATGCGGCGATGCCACAGCGACGGCACGCGGTTGCTGCTGTCGGACGTGCAGTCTCAGCCGCTTGCGGCGCTCGAACGATCGGGACTCCTCGAGGAGATCGGACGCGCGAACGTCGCGCCGGACATCGAGAGCGCGTTGGCCGCCGCCGGCGGTTAGAAGCGCTCCCCTTTCGCTTCACGCACGGCGCTGCCGACCGCATGAATCCGCGACCACATCGTGTAGAAGAATACGGCGAGTCCTCGCCAGGCTCGGACCGAGCTCGCGCTCGGTCATCATCCAGCCGCCGATCGCGAGGCCGACGAAAAGAAACATGATTGCGGTCTTGATGTAGCGGCGAACGAGCGAGTACATGCGAGCATGATAGCGCGTGCCGGAGCGCGATGCCTCCAGGACCAGGAGTCCGATCGCTTGTAGGAGTTTCCCCGACGAACGCCGCGGCAATGTCCGCACAACGCATCCGGGATGCCGCCGACTTTGTCGGACGCCCACAATGGCGATTCTCATATCGACATGAGAAACTCGCCAATTCACGGGACCCGCTGATGCTTTCCCTCACCGCCGACTACGCCCTTCGTGCCATACTCGTGCTCGCGCGCGAGCCACGCGGTACCGCGGTGCAGTCGGACCGGATCGCCGCGGCGATCGATGCGCCGCGCAACTATTTGTCGAAGACCATGAACGCGCTCGCGAAAGCCGGCATCGTCGCAAGCGCGCGCGGTCCGCTTGGCGGCTTCGTACTGACGCAGGATCCATCGAGCCTGTCCGTCGCGCGCGTGGCCGAGGTGTTCGATGAGCCGCGGCTTCACCGGAAGTGTCTGCTCGGACGCCGCCAGTGCGACGCCGATAATCCCTGCGCCGCGCACGCACGCTGGTCCACGATGATGCGCTCCGCACGCGCTCCGCTCACCACCACGTCGATCGCCGACCTCCTCGGCCGCAACGGTATCTGACCCACCATATCCACGCTGAGATCATAGCCATGTCGTCCACCGTCACTCACCTTCCGATCCCTCTCAAGCGCGCCGCGGCGGCTGCCGCGCTGACCGCGCTCGCTCTCTTTGGCACCGCGACGATCACGAGTTGCACGCATGCCGATGCCGCTGAATCGCGCAACAATACCGTGCCGGTTCGCACGCCGTCGGATCCGATCGTCGGCCAGGAAGTCGCCGTGTTGACGGATGCGCCGAATGTGCCGCCGGCAATCACGCGCACGCACGCGACGAAAGTCATTGTCAATCTCGAGGTGATCGAGAAGACGATCCAGATCGCCGACAGCGTGCGATACAACGTGTGGACGTTCGGCGGCTCGGTGCCCGGCAAGTTCATTCGCGTGCGCGAAGGCGATCTCGTCGAGCTGCATCTCGAGAATGCGCCGGGCAACACGATGCCGCACAACATCGACCTGCACGCCGTCACGGGCCCGGGCGGCGGCGCGAAGTTCTCGATGGTGATTCCCGGCCATGAATCGATCTTCGCGTTCACGGCGATGAACCCCGGCCTTTTCATCTATCATTGCGCGACCTCGCCCGTACCGATGCACATGGCGAACGGCATGTACGGCATGATCCTCGTCGAGCCGAAGGCCGGGCTGCCCAAGGTCGATCGCGAATTTTACGTGATGCAGAGCGAGTACTACACGACGGGCAAGTACGGCGAGCATGGCCTGCAGCAGCTCGACATGGAGAAGGGCGTCGAGGAGCGGCCGACCTACGTGGTGTTCAACGGCGCCGTCGGCGCGATCGCGGGCGACAAGTCGTTGCAGGCGAAGGTCGGCGAGCGCGTGCGCATCTTCATCGGCGACGCGGGACCGAACCTCACGAGCTCGTTCCACGTGATCGGCGAGATCTTCGACAACGTCTATCCCGAAGGATCGAGCGTCGCGACCGAGCACGACGTTCAGACAACGCTCATTCCGTCGGGCGGCGCGTCGATCGTGGAATTCGGCGTGGAGAATCCTGGGGATCTGATTCTGGTCGATCATTCGATCTTTCGGGCGTTCAATCAAGGGGCGCTCGGAATGATTCACGTCGCGGGGGCGGCGAATGCGAAAGTGTTCGCGGCCATACAAGGGTTGGGCGTTCAGAAGGAATGATCGAAAACGCTGAAAGGGCGCAGGGCCCGAACGGCGCACACACAACGCACCTGTCATCCTGAGCGAAGCGAAGGACCTCTGTCATGCTTCTCCAACTCTCCCTCCCCCTCTCCGTCATTCTCACCGCCACGCTCGGCTCTCACGCGAAACCGCCGGCGAGCATGGCCGCAATCCCCGCCGGGTCCTACCGCCCGCTCTACGCGATGCCGGCCAGCCCGCGTACGCGCGTCGCCGCGTTCTCGATCGATCGTGAGCCCGTCACGCGCGGAGAGTTCCTTCGTTTCGTGCGCGAGCATCCATCGTGGCGTAAAAGCGCCGTCAAGCCGGCGATCGCCGAGTCATCGTACCTGAACGATTGGACAAGCGACCTCGATGCCGGCGACGGCAAGGCACTTCGCGAACCCATTCGAAACGTTTCGTGGTTCGCGGCCCGCGCGTACTGCGAATCGCTCGGCAAGCGTCTGCCGACGACCGACGAGTGGGAGTACGTCGCGGCGGCAAGCGAAACGAAGCGAGATGCGACCAGTGACCCCGCATTCATTCAACGGCTTCTCGCGAGCTACACAAACCACACCGGCGGCTTTCGCAACGCGTTCGGCGTGTCCGACCTGCATGGCGTGCACTGGGAGTGGACGTCGGACTTCGACGGCGGACGGATGGACCACATGCATCACCACGATCTCAACTGCGCCGGCGCGGCGATGGGCGCGTCAGATCCCTCGAACTACGCCGCGTTTCTTCGCTCCGCCTTTCGTTCCGGACTTACGACGCGTACGGCGGCGACCCACCTCGGCTTCCGTTGCGCGCTGCGCTGATCACATCATATAATTAGAGACTACTCATGTTCTCCACGACACACGCGCTCGACATACAAATGTCCATCAACGAGGTCCTCGGCCAGTACCCGTCCGCCGGCGCGCTATTGCATGCCTGCCGCATCGATACCTGTTGCCGCGGCCAGATGTCGCTCGCCGATGCCGCGACCGAAGTCGGCCTCGACGGCCACGCAATCGCCGCCGAGATCCTCGCGACCGCCGCCGCGACTGATTCGACGGTTGCTCCGGAGCCGAAGTCGTGCTCCTGCGGCTGCAGCTCGCATCGCTAGGAACTCGCGATGGACTGGTTTGCTCGCGCGTTCATCAAGTCCAGCCTCGCCTGGCTCGGCGTCGGCGTCACACTCGGCGTGTGCATGGCGGTCGAGCCGGCGCTGACGATCTACGCGCCGGCACACATGCACATCAACCTGCTCGGCTTCGTCACCATGATGATCTACGGCGTCGCGTATCACGTATTGCCGCGCTTCACCGGGCATCCGCTATGGAGTCGGCGCGTTCCGGTGTGGCACTGGGTCGCGTCGAACGCCGGGCTCGCGATGATGGTCGTGGGCATCGCGCTGCGCGTGCATCTGCAAACTGTGACAGCCGGCACGATCGTGCTGTCGGCCGGCGGAACGCTTTCGGCGCTTGGCGCCTACATGTTCATTCTGAATGCGTGGCGAACGATCGATGGAAAGCGCCTTCGCCACCCGGCGCCGTCGGGCGATCGCATGCATCGTATCGCCCGGTAATGGCGTTATCCTGAGCCGATTGATACTAGTCGGCGTTTAGCAAGATCATGAAATAAAGACCTGGCGAGACGGCCTCGGTCTGATTAGTGTTTGCCTCGAGTCATTCCCACCGGGCAGCACCACCCAACCATTGAGGCTGAATCGTATGCGATTCAAACGCTGGATCGGCGCGTCTGTCGTTCTCCTTTCCTCGTCAGCGTGCTTTCACCAAGTCGTGCAGACGGGTCGTACTCCCGGCTCGACGACGGTCGACAAGACGTTCGTCGCGACGTGGCTGTGGGGGATCGTTCCTGCGCAGCCGATCGACGTTCGCCAGCAGTGCCCGAACGGCGTCGCCGTCGTGACGACGGAGCAGAGCTTCTTGAATGGCCTGGTCGGGGGGCTGACGCTCGGCATCTATTCCCCGCAGCATGTCCAGATCACGTGCGCGTCGAGCACGGCAAGCCTGCCCACTGGCGCGCAAGTCGTGACGATTCCAACGACAGCGACGCCCGAACAACGTGGCCAAATGATCAACGACGCCATCAAGCACTCGCTCGATACTGACATACCGACAGTCCTCCGGTTCTAACCCCCCAGCCGAGGCAACTTCCGATGCATATAAAACTCGTTCTGCCAACACTTGCCGCGTTTCTTTGCGCCGGCTGCTATCACGTTACGGTTGTAACCGGCGCCCCCGAAGCGGCGCAGAAGATCGATAAGGAATGGCAGAATAGCTTTGTGTACGGGCTCGTTCCGCCCACTCAGATCGAAGCGCAGTCAACGTGCGCACAAGGCGTCGCGAAGGTCGAGACCGAACGCACCTTCCTGAACGGTCTCGTAGGCGCCATCACGTACAGCATCTACACGCCGATGCACACGAAGGTGACGTGTGCCGCCGGACCGGTAGCGCGCTAACACGCGCAAAGGCTAAGCGCGGCGGTCGGGGCAACGTGCTCCGACCGCCGCGTTCGCGCGCGATGTAGACGCGACGTCCCAGCCGCGTCTATCAAGTCACAACGAGCATCGTTCCCACATCGGCGACTTCGTGCGAATCAACTTGTTCACGGAATCACGCCGCTTCCGGACCGAACTGTCTCGTTCGTCGACGTCAGGGATCGACTCCTCCTCGATATGCACCCAGTCGGCGCATATCTGATCCATCACGCGGACGCTGAACACCATCGTACCGTCCCCGTGCAGCTCCGTGCGGCACGTCAGCGCAACCGAGACACAGCCTTTGGTCCATGGATCCATGCCGACCAGGTCCGGTACCCAGAACCAGCCGACAATGTGCGGATGGATGGCGCCGGTGTCGGGATCCGCCGTTGAAGCGGCGACGAGCCTGGCAATGTCTGGCCGCAACGTCGCGACGAACGTCACCGAATCGACGCCATGAATCGTCAACGGCGTAGCCGACAGCGTGACCGGCTTCTCCGTCGCATGACGTGCCTGATTCGCGCGCGAATCAGTCGCGCGCGACTGACACGCCGCGAGACACATCACTGAACCACCGAAGCGCAGCAGCCAATGAGCAAGCCGCGGAGCGCGAACGTTGCCCGACGGATCGACGGCGGTCAGCATGTGTACCTCGGCGTCCGGCTCTATTTTATCGCTCGACGCGCCCAGAACGGTGACAACCGCCGCGCCATCGCACTCGCGTGCTGCAGACGCTCGCCATGCGCCGCCAACAGATCGCTTCGCGATACGATCCCGACGACGCGACGCGGCTCGTCCCGCGTGACCACGGGAAGACGGCCGACGTGATGTACGACCATCAAATCGGCCGCTTCGCGCAGCGTGTTCTCCTCGAACACGGCGACGGGCGGACGATGAATCAGCGAATCGAGCGGCTCGCCCTCCGTTCGCTTCGCGTCAAAGATGTCGCGTCGCGTCAACACGCCGACGAGAAGATTGCGCTCGTCTACAATCGGAAATCCCTGGTGCGCCGTGTCGCCCGAGCTGTCGAGCAACCACTTGCGCGCTTCGGCCACCGACATCGCGGCGCGCAACGTCTGTACCTTGCGCTTGCCGACGGCACCGACGTTCACGCGTCCCAGGTAATCGATCGCGTACTCGGCGCGGATGCTGATGCCACGCCGTGCGAGCTTCTCCGTCATGATCGAGTTTCGCCCAAGGAATAGCGCGACCAGATAACTCGAACTGCATCCGACGAGCAGCGGTAATAGTCCGACCGGTTGTCGCGTCGTCTCGAACGCGAACACCATCGACGCGAGCACCGCGTGCGACGCACCGGCGAACAGCGCGGCCATGCCGACCAGACCGGCGACGTGTGCGTCGAGCGCGGCCGCTGGAACGAGTCGCGCCGCACCGCTGCCGATGCCCGCACCGACCCCGGCGCCGATCGTGAACAACGGCGCCATCGTTCCGCCCGAGGTGCCGCTGCCGAGATACACCGCCCACGAAATGAATTTCAGAATGACGAGCACCGCGAGCGCCCGCCCGACGATCGTGCCATCGATCTCGCCGATGATGTTTTCGTAGCCGACGCCCAGCGTGCGAGGCTCGATCAAGCCGATGCAGCCCACCACGACGGCGCCGATGGCCGGCCACCACATGAAGTGAATGTGCCAATGTTCGCCGTAGTGCTCGAACGCGTCCTCGACCCCATACGTCACGCGTGTAATGAACGTCGCGACCACGCCCATCACGAGACCGAGCGCCGCGTATCCGGCCAACGCCGTTCCGCTGGGCTGTTGCATCGTGGCGATCGGAAAGATCGGCGCCGTACCGTGGAACACGATGCGCGTCGCGGCGGCCGTGGCCGCGGCGAGCGCCACAGGAATGAGCGATCGCGGACGGTATTCGAACAACAGGAGTTCGACGGCGAGCAACACCGCGCTCACCGGTGTGCCGAACGTCGCGGCCATGCCCGCTGCCGCGCCAGCACCGAGTAGTGTCTTGCGTTCGTCGGCGGTGACGCGAACGATCTGTCCGGCGATCGATCCGAGCGCGCCGCCGGTGGCGATGATCGGGCCCTCGGCGCCGAACGGCCCGCCGGTTCCGATGGCAATCGCCGCCGATAAGGGTTTTAGAATGAGCACGCGTGGCGCGATCTTGCTCTCGCCGAACAGCACGCGTTCCATCACTTCAGGAATGCCGTGGCCGCGAATCGCCTTCGAACCCCAGCGGGCCATGAAGCCGACGATGATCGCGCCGAGGATCGGAATGAGCAGCAGCGCGGCCGGGTGCCGCATGCCGAGGCCCGGTGCGACGAGCGCGGTGCTCCAACGATCGTAGAACGACACGTTGGTGACGAGGCCGATCAGGCGGCTGAGAAACTCCGCGCACAACGCCGCGAGAAACGCGACGACGATCGCCATCACGGTGATGACGAGCGTGCGTTGATCGACCGGCTCGTATTCGGCCGGCGTGAGCGGCGTGCGTTCGCGCATCGCCGACGCGTCCTCGATTTGCTCGAGACCGGGCGAAACGGGTATGGCGTCCGCAGGCGTCAAGCTGTCCGGCGGATTGATTTCAGGTTCATCCATAGACGTCAATATAATGGGAACCCAATTCAGGCTGCTCGCTCTCGGAGATCCACCACGCGAGGGGTGTGCCCGGTGTGCTCGAAGAACCGCTCGAGGTCCGTGCGGGCCATGATCAACGTGGCGGTGTTCGTGAGCGGATGGCATCGCCAGAGCGGCGCGTTCCAGACGTCGCGATCGACGTAGAGCTCGACGCCCAGCGTTTCGTCGTGAATCAGTCCGAGGACGGTCACCGAGCCGGGCGTCACACCCAGGTATTTCATCAGTCGCTCGGGCGATCCGAAGCTCAATCGATCGGCGTCTGCCTGCTCCGTGAAATCCTTGATGTCCACCGCCTTCTCGCACGTCGTGACGAGCAGCAGGTGGCGGCGTCCGCGCTTGTCGCGCAGAAAGATGTTCTTGGTCTGCACGCTGTCGTGACCGGGGAGCGCGGCGAACGCCTCGTCGCACGTGAAGACCGGCGCGTGGTCGTGTCGCTCGAACGGAATCTTCAGTGCGTCGAGTGTCGCGAAAAGATCGGGCATGCGACGCAAGCTACGCATGCTAGTAGGCCAAGGTGAACCTCTCTCGAACGTGCTTGGGCTGCTCGATCTCGTCTACCAGCGCGACCGCGTAATCCTCGTACGTGATGTAACTCTTCCCCGAAGCATCCGCGACGAGATTGTCGCCGCCGAGGCGGAATTTGCCGGTGCGTGCTCCGGGCCCGATTTCCGCGGCTGGACTCAAGAATGTCCATTCGACGTTGCCGCCCTCGGCGCGATAAACGTCCAACGCGTCGCGCCCCTCGATTGCTTCACCGAGATAGGCAGGAGGAAATCCAGGTTGATCCATGAGCTTCTTGCCCGGCGCGACCTCGAGCGAACCCGCGCCGCCCACGACGATCAATCGTTTGACGCCGGCCGCCGCGAGTCCGGCGATGAGTCCGCGCGCCGCGTCACTCAGTGAGGGCGCGGGCAGATTCGACTTCGCGTTGGGGCGCGGTGAGATCGCGCTCACCACGGCGTCGGCGCCCTTCACCACGCGCGCAACGCTGTCGGCATCAGTCGCGTCGCCTTTCACGAGACGTACGCGCGGATCGGGCGGTGTGGCGTTATCGGGATCGCGCACGACACCGGCGACCTCATGTCCGCGACGCAATGCTTCCTTCGCGATGCGCTGCCCGATGTTTCCCGATGCTCCGAACAAGACGATCTTCACGAGCGACTCCTGGCGGTGGTGCGAACGAATCAGCGCCGTGGTCGCGCGGTTCCTCCGACGTCGGATGCCGCGCTCGCCGCGCTCGGCACACCCTGTCGTGCCGTTACGAACGCCGCGCCGAGTGCCAGCATGAGCAATGCCGCCACGAACGCGGCGACGCCGAGCCATTTCGCGTCGTCCCAGAACAATCCGCCGGCGGATCCAGCGACGCTCGAGCCGACGTAATAAAAGAATAGATATAGGGCCGCGGCCTGGGCCTTTGCGTGCTGCGCGCGCAAGCCGACCCAGCTGCTGGCGACCGAATGGCCGCCGAAGAATCCGAACGTCAGCGTCGCGATGCCAATCACGACGAGCGCCAGCGGCCGCGCGAGCGTGAGCGCGACGCCGGCCACCATGACGATCGTCATCAACACGAGCATGCGGCCGCGGCCGACACGATCGGCGCGCGCGCCAATCCATGCCGACGCGAAGATGCCGACGAGATAGACGGTGAAGATGAGACCGACCGCCGATTGGCTCAGCGCGTACGGCGCATCCATCAGGCGATAGCTGATGTAGTTGTAGCTCGTGACGAAGCTCCCCATCAACAAAAAGCCAATCGCGAACAGGGGTACGAGCCGACGGTCACGCAGCTGCTCGCCGAACGTTCGAAACAGGTCGCCGAAGTGCGTCGGACGCGGCTGAAAGTTTCGCGACGGCGGCAGCGTGCGCCAAAAGATGACTGTCGCAACGAGTCCGAGCAGTCCGATGACGCCGAGCGAGTAGCGCCACGACAGGAGGTCGGCGATGAGGCCCGTGAGCAATCGTCCACACATGCCACCCAGGCCGTTACCGCCGATCGAGAGGCCGACGCCGAGGCCGACGGATGTCGCGTCGAGCTCCTCGCTGAGATAGGCGAGCGAGATCGCGGGCAGGCCGGCGAATGTTATCCCGGCGAGCGCGCGCAGCGCGAGAAACGTTGGCCAGTGCGGAACCACGGCGCAGACGATCGTGAGCACCGACGAGGCGAACAGCGACGCGACCATCATCGGTTTGCGGCCGCGCGATTCGGAGATCGCGCCGGCGAGAATCATCGCCGGCGCGAGGAGGCCGGTGGTCAGGGAAAGAGAGAGGCTCGATTGTGCGGCGCTGACGTGAAAGTCGCGCGCGAACACAGGCATGAGTGGTTGCACGCAGTAGAGCAGCGCGAATGTCGCGAAGCCCGCCGCGAACAGCGCGAGCATCGCGCGGCGGAACTCGGGGGTTCCGTGGTGGATGCGAGTGGAATTGTCGGGCACGCGAATGAACCTAAAGGCGCGCGTTTGGTGGAGAGGGTACCGCGGCCGTGCGTTTCGTCGACAGGGTACCGCGGCCGCGCGGCGGCCGAGTGGGCGGCGCGGCGACGCGCGCCGTTCGTCATCCTGAGTCGCGCCGCGACGAACGGATCTCGTCCGCGTCCCGGCATCGGGATCACGTACGCGGATGAGATCCTTCGCTTCGCTCAGGATGACACCACGGCCTGCCCGACGAGCGACGGGCCGAGGATGTCTGGAGGCGAGGCGTGGCAATAGTGCCCGGCCGTATCGGCACTATTGCACTCGCTCGCCGGAAGACATCCCCGGCCCGGAGCGCCCACTGCGTCCACGCGCGCACACATCGCGCGAAACGCGAGACGCGCTAGTACATGCGCACACCCGCGCGGATCTGCTCGAGACGCGCCGCCGAGCCGCTGAACATCCCATCCGGATAGCGGCGGTACTGCACCATCTGACTGAAGATCCCGGCCTGATCGTAGTGATTGAGCCCGAGCCCCGCGAGGAACTGAAGACGCAAATTGCGATCGTGGTTGATCTGCGCATCGGCCAGCCACGGCCGCAGCATCTCTTCATTACCGGCGAACGTCGAGAACAACTCCGTTGCGTTCGAGAATCCGATCTCGCGCAAGGACGCCGACACCTGCGCGTACTCCGGACTCGCGAGCTTCGCTTCGATCGCGTCGACGTCGATTTTCATCGGGCCAGGCACGTTCTGGCCGACGAGCACGAGATCGTAGCCGCCGCCGTTGTTCGTGTTGCCGAAGACGACGGCATTCGGGAACGCCTTCATGAAGGTCGCGACTTCGCTCTTCACCGCCGGCGTGCCGCTCTCGTAGAGCTGCACGAACAGCGTGACGACGCCGCCCGGATTGAGATGCTCCTTTGCGACGTTGAAGAACTCTTCCGTGTACAATGTCGCCGCGCCCTTCACCCATGGATCGAGCGGATCCGACGTGATCGCGTCGAACTTCTGGTCGGTAGTGAGCACAAAGTGACGCGCGTCGTCGATCTGCACGTGCACCTTGGGATTCGTCACGACGTTGAAGTTGTGCGCGCCGAAATACTTCGACACCACCTTCGGCACCAGCGGCTCGATCTCGGCGATGGTCTCGCGCTTGAGCCGCGGCTCGATGCTCACCGCGCCCGCCGTGACACCGGCACCACAACCGATCACGAGCACGTTGTCCGCCTTCGGCGGCAAGAGCGTCGTGAGGTGGCCGAGCATGCGTTGGAGCCGCATGTCCTGCGGCTCGCTCGACGCCTGCACCTTGCCCGCATTGTGATAATTGAGCACGCCATTAGAGAGTTGTGATACCGCCACCGACGCCGTCATGCCTTCGCCGACATAGATGAAATCGCCGGCGTTGTCGAGCCGCGTCGCGAACCAGCGCCCATATCCGACGAGAAGCGGCGGCACGGGCGGAACGAGCTTGCTGCCATAGATCGCGAGGATCAGCGCGTACGCCGCCAAGAGGATCGCTCGGCGCCGGCCGCGCGCGCGCACCTGAGTGCCGCGCCGCAGGTCGAACACCAGGTCGGGCAGCAGGTCGGGCAGCAGCGCGATCATCGCGCTGACGGCCGCGACGCTGATGAGTACCTGCTGCGACTTCTGCGATCCGATCCACGCGATCAGCAGCAGGCTGCCCAGTAGCGCGCCGACGATGCCGCCGATGGTGTTCGCCGCGTATACGCCCCCGACGAGGCGACCCGGATCCCTTTCGTCGCGGCCGACGGCGGCAAGCGCCAGCGGGAAGCTCGCGCCCCACAAGATGGCAGCGGGCAGCACCGCCCACAGGCAGCGCACGAGATCGATCTGAAACGTGTTCGTCGGCGTGGATGCGAGACTCGGATTGATCGGCCAGTATGGAAGCTGCTCGAGCATCGCGTGCGCGGCCCAGGCGATCGCGACCGCGAGCATCGCCTGACAGAACGCGAGCGCGCGGCGCGGATTCGTCGACGCGCGACCGACCGACGCGCCGATCGCGCTGCCGATGCCCAGTCCGAAGAGAAACGCCGCGAGAATGATCGAGAAGGTGTACGTCGTGGCGCCAAGGAGGAGCGAGAGCAATCGCGTCCAGATCGCTTCGGCCGCGAGAGCCGTGGCGCCCGAGAGGCCGATGCTTACATAGACAGGCCACATGCCGCGCGGAATGAGACGCGGACGTTCGCGCGGCGCGTCATCATGCGCGTCATCATGCGCGTCATCATGCGCGTCGACCTCGCTCGTTGCCGGCGGCGAGTATCGCGTCACGCGTGAGAGCGCGAGCGCCGCACCGACGACGATCAGATCGATGAACGCCGCGACATAGGTCGCGATCGACATGTCGTAGATGCGCAGCAGATAGAAGCCGGCGAAAAGCGACCCGAACACCGCGCCGCCGATGTTGCCGCCGTAGAAGAAACCGAGCCACGCCACGCCGTCAGCGGTCGTCTCCACCCAACGCGCGATCGCGGGCAGCGTCGCGCCCATCAGGATCGTCGGCGGCAAGAGGCACAGCGCGCAGATGATACCGCGCACGAAGATGCCGTTCATCCCATGCACGGCGATCTTGAAGTACAGGCCGCCGACGTACGGCATACCCCACAACACGAGCAGTCCGAACAGCGCGATCGCGCCCTCGAGCATGGCGTACACGCGCAATGGATGTTGCGCGCGCGACACGTACTTCGACAGGAAGAGACTGCCGATGCACATGCCGCCCATGAACGTGCCGAGCAAGACGGCCATCGAGACGGCGCTGGAGCCGACGATGAGGCTGAGCAACTGCAGCCACACGATCTCATAGATGAGTGCCGCGGCGCCGCTGCCGACGAACAGCAGCACGAGGAGCGGGAGGAATCGGTTGGCCGCGATCGGGTCGGCCGGAATGATGGGAGCCGAACCGGTGTTGTAGGCTTGCGTACGGCGAGCGGATTTGGTCGACGACACGGCGTGTGAGGGCTTGAGGGACGTCGAAGGCGGCGGGAGGAACTGACAGACTACGGGTGTTAGTGGGCAGATGTTGGACGGTGGACCGGGTGTTGGCTAGGGAGAAAAAGCGCGCGCGTGTCATCCTGAGCGGAGGCGCGGAGCGCCCGCCGCTTGTGTCATCCTGAGCGGAGGCGCGGAGCGCCGGAGTCGAAGGACCCCCTTCACTACGGAGAGCTCCTCCGCCGGGACGGGGGTCCCTCGACTCGCTCGCTGCGCTCGCTCGGGATGACACGAGTTGCCGGCAATCAAGGCTTGACAGCACCGCAGGATGTAGACACTCTACATCAACCCTGTAGACACCCTACATCCATGTCCAGACACCCGCTCTCCCGCGTCGAGCTCCTCCAAGGCACGCTCGACTTCATCATCCTCCAGACCCTGCGCTGGGGACCGCGGCACGGGTACGGCATCGCGCAGATCATCCGCGCCAATTCGAACGACGCGCTCCAGGTGGAGACGGGGTCGCTCTACCCGGCCCTCCACCGCCTCGCGAAGAAGAAGTGGATCTCGGCCGACTGGGACGTCTCCGAGAACGGCCAGCGCGTCCGCGTCTACACGCTCACGCCCGCGGGGCGCAAACAGCTCGCCGTCGAGCGCGATAAATGGGAGCAACTCACGCACGCCATCGCCGGCGTCATGCGTCCACCCGTCACCGAGGGTGAATCATGAGCATTTTCTCACAGTTGCCATGGCAGCGTCGTCGCGATACCGACGACGCCGCGCTCGACGAGGAGTTGCGCGCGCATTTCGGCATGGCCGTCGCGGACCGTATCGCGCGCGGCGAATCCCCGGACGAAGCCCTCGCCGCCGCTCGCCGCGAATTCGGCAACGTCGGCCACGTCAAGGAAGTCACGCGCGAAACGTGGGGTGGCCTCTGGGTCGAGCGCCTCCTTCAGGATCTTCGCTACGCGCTGCGTTCGTTGCGGCGCACGCCGACGTTCGCCGTCGTCGCCGTACTCACGGTCGCGTTGGGCATCGGCGTCAACACGGCGATGTTCACCGTCGTCAACGGCGTGCTGCTTCGGCCGCTGCCGTTCGAGGATCCGTCGCATCTCTACATGATCGCGCACGCACCCGCGAACTCGCCGTTTCTCGCCTGGAACACCATGGCCGACCGCGAATACGCGGAATATCGCGGAGCAACCCGCGCGTTCGCGGCGACGACGGCGTACAACGCGTACGAGGCAACACTCGTCGGCGTGGGCGAGCCGGCGCACGTTCAAACCGTGCGCGTCACGCCGTCGTTCCTATCCGTGCTCCGCGTGCGGCCACAACTCGGCCGCGGGTTTCTGCCGAACGAGGATCGCCCGGGCGACGATGCAGTGGCCATGCTCAGCGCCACGCTCTGGCGCACACGATTCGGCGCCGACTCGAGCGCGATCGGCCGCAGCATCACCATCGAAGGCGAACGACACACGATTGTCGGCGTGCTGCCCGACGGCTTCGATTTTCCGGCGCGCGCGGAAATCTATCTGCCGATGTACATCGCCCTCGACCCGCATCGCATGGCGATGCGCCCGGTCATCGGCCGGCTCGCGCCGGGCGCGAGCGTCGCCGACGCGACCGCCGAGCTGGACGCGTTCATGAAACGCATCGAGCGCAACCTGCCGGACCAGCGCAACGAACACGCGGTCTCGCGCATCGTTCCGCTCCGCGATGCGGTCGTCGGCGAGACGCGGCACGCGTTGCTGCTCTTCAGCGCCGCGGTGGGATTCGTGCTGCTCATCGCGTGCGCGAACGTGTCGAATCTCCTGGCGATGCGGGCCGCCGCGCGCGGTCACGAGTTCGGCATTCGTGCCGCGCTCGGCGCGTCGCGCATGCGCATCATTCGGCAACTGTTGACGGAGAGTCTCGTGATCGCCGTGATCGGCGGCGCACTCGGTGTGGGCGTCGGCATGGTGTGTCTGCGCGTCGCGCTCGCGATGGCGCCTCCGGGCCTGCTGTCCCGCACGAGCGAGATTCACCTCGACTGGCACGTGCTCGCCGCGACGCTCGCCGCGTGCGTCGTCGCCGGCGTGGCGTTCGGCCTGCTGCCGGCGTTGCACACGGCGCGCCGCGATCTTCGCGGCACATTCGGCGCGCCGGGGCGCGTCACGACGCGCTCCGCGGCGCGCAGCATCATGGTGCTGATCGAAACGTCGCTCGCCCTCGTCCTGCTCGTCGGTGCGGGGTTGCTCGTGCGCAGCTACGTGCGGCTGGTGAACGTCGACCTCGGTTTCAAGCCGGACAACGTCGTCACCGTCACGCTGGACTTGCCGGAGAGCCGGTACCGCAGCGCCGAAGCGCTGCACGCAACGCAGCGAGAGTTGTCGGCGCGCATCGCGTCGATTCCCGGAGTCGCGGCGTCCGCCGCCGTGAACTGGATGCCGATCACGGCGGCACTGACGATGGGCGATTTCGAGCTCGCCGACGGGCGCGAACTGCCGCCGGACTACATGGTCGCGAAACCGTGCATCACGCCCGGGTACTTCGCGATGATGCGCATGCCCATTCGCCACGGACGCGCGTTCACGAACGCGGACGACGCGCGCGCGCCGCTGGTCGCGGTCATCAGCCGCTCGGTGGCGAGCTACTTCTGGCCGAAGGGGAACGCGGTCGGACAACGTATCGCGATGGAGGATCATCCAACCGCCGCCGACTGGATGACGATCGTCGGCGTCGTCGACGACGTGCACCAACACAGCGCTCGTGACGGGACCATGCCGGCGATCTATCTGCCGCTTGCGCAGACGAAGCGCACGGGCTGGCTCGAGCACCTGACATTCGGTGCGCGCACGACGGGCGACGTCGCTCGAGTGGCGTCGGCGATGCGCGCCGCCGTCCACGCGGTCGATGCCGATCAACCGACCGAGTCGATCGAGACGATGAGCAGTATCGTCGCGTCGTCGGTCGCCGAGCCGCGGTTTCAGACGGCCGTGCTGACCTTGTTCTCGGTGCTCGCGTTGGTGCTCGCCGCCGTCGGCATCTACGGTGTGCTGGCGTATTCTGTCGGTGAGCGCACGCGCGAGTTCGGCGTTCGGCTCGCGCTCGGGGCAACGTCGCGCGGCGTCGTGCGCATGGTACTCATGCGCACCCTGGTGCTCATCGTGCCGGGGCTGGCGATCGGACTCGCGGCAGCGTTCGCGCTGATGCGATTGCTCTCGAAGTTCCTGTTCGAGATCACGCCGACGGATCCCGCGACCCTCGTCGGTGTCTCGGTCCTGCTCGCGACTGTCGCGCTGGTGGCGGCGTGGGCGCCCGCGCGCCGAGCGGGGAAGGTGGATCCGATGACGGCGTTGCGCGCAGAGTAGCTTCCGTCCCGGACTATCTCTTGCACTTTCGGTGGTCTCGCCATGACCACCGTCGATACCACGGTCGCCGAGCCCGACGCACTCGACTCATACGAATTCCGCGTCACCCGCATCCGCGCGTTGCGCGGCCCGAACTATTGGCGCCTGGCGCCGGTCATCGCCTGCGACGTCCGACTCGGCAAGCTCGAGGACGTCGCATCGAATGAGATCCCAGGCTTCTGCGAGCGACTGCTCGCGAATCTTCCATCACTGCGTGAGCATCCGTGCTCGCGCGGTGATAGCGGAGGCTTCGCCGAGCGGCTCAATGAAGGCACGCATTTGCCGCACGTGCTCGAGCATGTTTCGCTCGAGTTGCAGTCGCTCGCGGGCAGTGACGTCGGCTTCGGCCGCGTCGTTCAGTCCGGCGACGCCGGCGTATGGTGGGTGATCGTCGAGTACGAGGAAGAGGAGGTCGGGCTCGAGGCGATGCACCAAGCCGTCCGATTGATTCGCGCGTGCATCGATGGCGCGCAGGTCGGCATGGATGATTTGATCGACGACTTGCAGGATCTCTACGAAACCGTCCAGCTCGGTCCGTCGACGGCGGCGGTGGTCGAAGAAGCACGACGCCGCAACATCCCGGTGCGCCGCCTCAACTCCCGCTCGCTGATTCAGCTCGGGCTCGGCAAGAATCTGCGGCGCATTCAGGCGACGGTAACCGAGTTCACGAGCTCGATTGCCGTCGAGATCGCGCAGGACAAGGAAGACACGAAGCGCGTCTTGAGCAACATCGGTTTGCCGGTACCGCGCGGCGGCACGGTGAGAACGCTCGATGGCGCGATCGAGCTGGCCGAAGACATCGGCTATCCGGTGATCCTCAAACCGATCGATGCGAGCCACGGCCGCGGCATCTCGGGCAAGCTCGACTCGCCGGATTCCATCGGCGAAGCGTGGGAGATGGCGCGCTCCGTGTCGCGGCGCGTGCTGGTCGAGCACTATCACGAAGGGAACGATCACCGCGTGCTGGTGGTGAACGGCAAAGTGGTCGCCTGCGCGGAGCGGGTGCCGGCGCACGTGGTCGGCGATGGCGTGCACACGATCATCGAGTTGATCGAGATCGCGAATCGCGATCCGCGCCGCGGCGTCGGCCATCGAAAAATTCTCACCCGGCTGCCGAGCGACGATCGCACGGTGGCGTATCTCGCGAAACGAGGGCTGACGCTCGACACCGTCCCGCCGAAAGACGAGAGAGTTTTTCTGCGCGGGACGGCGAATCTCTCGACGGGCGGGACGTCGATCGATCGCACGGAGGAGATGCATCCCGACAACGTCACCGCGTGCGAGATGGCGGCGGGCATCGTCGGTCTCGACATCGCCGGCATCGATGTGCTGACGAGAGACATCGGCGTGCCGTTCCGCGAGAACGACGCGGTGATTCTCGAGGTCAATGCGGCGCCCGGCATTCGGATGCACACGCATCCGACCGAGGGCACGGCGCGCAACGTCGGCACGCCCATTCTCGACATGCTGTACCCGCCGGGCTCGGACGCCACGATTCCGATTCTCGCGGTCACGGGCACGAACGGAAAGACGACGACGGTGCGGTTGCTCGCGCATCTGTTCCGCAACACCGGACATCGCGTTGGGTTCACGACGACGGACGGGGTCTACATTCAGAATCGCCTGGTGATGGAAGGCGACATGACGGGCCCGTTCGCCGCGAACATCATCCTCTCGAACCCGACGATCGACGTCGCGGTGCTGGAGACCGCGCGCGGAGGCATTCTGCGCTCGGGACTCGGGTTCGAGGAATGCGACGTCGGCGTCGTGCTCAACGTCAGCGCCGATCATCTCGGCCTGCGCGGCATCAACACGATCGAGCAGTTGGCCGATGTGAAATCTGTAATACCAGCGGTAGTAAAACGCGAGGGTCACGCGGTGCTCAACGCCGACGACCCGCTGGTCTTCGCCATGCGCGACAAGACGGGCGCCGACATCGTCCTGTTCAGCACTACGGCGCCGGGCGAGAACCAGCTGGTCGAGGACCATATCGCGCGGAACGGCATCGCCGCGAACATCGAGGACGGTCAGTTCATCATTCGCCGGGGGCGGCTGCGCATTCCGATCGCGAGCGAGCGCGAAGTGCCGCTCATGCTTGGCGGCGCGGCGCGATTCCAGCGGCAGAACATTCTCGCCGCGATCGGCAGCGCCTACGTGCAGGGTATGCGCTACGATGACATTCGCGCCGGCCTTCTGTCCTTCTTCCCGTCGGCGTCGCTCACGCCCGGGCGGTTGAATCTCATTCGCCTCCACGGCGGCGCCCGCGCAATGGTGGACTACGCGCACAATGCCGCCGCGCTCGAGGGACTCATGGACTTCGTGCATCGGCTGCCGGCGCGGCGGCGGATTGGTATCGTCACCGTACCGGGCGACCGCCGCAACGAAGACATCATCCGCGCCGGCGAGCTCGTCGCGAGCTTCGATCACGTCATCATCAAGGAAGACGAAGATCTGCGCGGCCGCGTTCCCGGCGAGATCGCCGAGCTGCTCGAGGAAGGTTTGGTGAAGGGCGGGCTCGAACACGAGGAGATCGAGATCATTCGCAACGGGCGCGAGGCGATCGATGCCGGCATCGTGCAAGTCACCGAGGATGATCTGCTGGTCGTGATCGCCGAGAAAGTGCCGCAGACGCTCGCGGCGATTCGCGCCCACGCGGTGACCGCCACGTGACGTCCGGCGAGGTCACCGAGACCGTTCGGGATCCAACCGCCGAGATCAAGATCACGACGCTGCACTCGACGCGCGGCATCAACTTCTGGTCGAAACGGCCGGTCATTCGCATGGACCTGGCCGTCGGCGCGTACGATGAGATCCATTCCGCGGCCGTCGACGGGTTCACCGACCGCTTGCTCGCCGCGCTGCCGGGTTTACAGGATCATCATTGCAGCATCGGCTCGCGAGGAGGGTTCGTCATTCGCCTCAAGCGCGGCACCTATGCGCCGCATATCATCGAGCACGTCGCGCTGGAGTTGCAGGCGCTCGTCGGCCACGAGGTTGGCTACGGCCGCACGCGCGGCGGCGACGTGCGCGGCGAGTACACCGTCGTCTTCGAGCATCGGCACGAGCAAGTCGGGATGCGCGCTGCCGCTGCCGCGCTCGACATCGTACAGCGCGCCTTCGCCGGTTCGCTGGAGACAGTTCATCCGATCATCGAAGAGCTCGAGTCACTCGCCGGCACCACGAACACACCGGAGCTGCGGCAGCGGGTGACATGCGGCATCACTGGCGGCGGTCCGCGCGCCGAAACGCAGGCGGAGTTGGTGCGCCTGCTCGAGGCGCGCGGTGTTCAGGATCCGCTCGTCATCGACGCGGCGCCGTCGTACCTGCTGCAAGCCGGACTCCCCTACTCGCGCTCCGAGATCGCGATCATTCTCGATGCCCGCCCCGGGAACGCCGTGCCCGAGCGTTACCAGGAACCGGAGAATGCGCGGCGCCTCGTGGGCATCGTCGCCGACGCGGTGCCGCGGAACGGCACGGTCATCTGCCCGGCGAAGGAGTGGGAGCTGCAGGATTACGCGCGCGATCTCGATTGCCGAGTGGCGATCTTCGCGGTGGACGACGACGTGACGTGGCGCGATCAGCGCGTCGCATCGGCGGTCGGTCTCGTGCGCAACGGAGAGATCTGGGTCGAGCGATGCGGTGATCCCGTGTCCGCGGGAATGCTGCGCGATGACGTGTCCGCCGAAGCGCAGGTGGCCGCCGCCCTCGGCGAATACGTAACGAGAGTCGACTGTGCGTGAGCGGCATGAGAAACGTGAGAACGGCGTTCCCCGCGTCGACGAACCGGTCGACGTTCCGGCCGCATCCGAGCAAGGGAGCGACGGCACGCTGATTCTGATCGGCGGCGCCGCGACACCGCACGGCCACGCGATGCGATCCTTCATCGACGCGACCGGCGCGGCCAATGGGGCGCGCATCGTCGGATTGACGACGGCGAGCGGCGAAGCGGTCGACGCCGCGGCGTATTGGAAGGGCGCGTTCAATCACATCGGCGTGCGGAACGTGGACATTCCGATTTTCGAGGCACGTGAAGACGTCGACGCGCGCATCGCGCGCATGATCGACGAGGCGCAAGGCGTATTTCTCGGCGGCGGCGACCAGGTGAAGCTGGTCACGTCATTGAGCGGAACGAAGACGTGCGCGGCGATGCGCGAGCTGTTCATGCGCGGCGGCACGATCTGCGGGACGAGCGCGGGCGCCGCGGCGTTGAGCCAGCTCACGATGGCCGGCGGCGAGATGGACGAAGAAGGCAACCTCGTCGAGCAGTACATCGGACCGGGCTTCGGATTGCTCGGCCACGATGCGATCATCGACACGCACTTCTCGCAACGACGCCGTCTACAGCGTCTGTTTCTCGTCGTCGCGTCGAACACGCAGTTGTTTGGACTCGGCATCGATGAAGACACGGCGCTCGTCGTGCACGACGGCGTCGGCGAAGTCGTGGGGGCGGGCGGCGTGACGTTCGTGGACGGGCGAGATACCGTGCGCTTCGACAATGCGGGGGATCTCGAGAAGGGGCGCCAGCTCACGCTGTCGCATCTGCGCGTCGGCATCGTGGGGACGCACTATCATCTCGATCTGCGCCGGCGCGAGTTGCATGAATTGGTGAGCGGCGAACCGAGTCCGCATCGGCGCGGGATGAGCAATAGCGCGGTGGTGGTGGCGGACCTCTAAGGACCGCGGCACGGTGCTAGCGGAGCCGCGCGCGCGGCGGTACCCTATAGAAGTCCCCGCCACTTTCATCGTACCCCAGGTACTCCCCGTGAAACCGCATCAGGCTCGCGATATCACTGTCGCGCTCCTTCTCGTCCCGGCGGCGTTTGGTTGTCGCTCGCCACAGCCGGCAGTCGCGACACCCGCCCCCGCACCCCTCGCCTCCACTGCGCCCGCCCCGGCGCCCACTGCGACCCAAGCCGCTCGACCCGCGCCCGAAAAGCCCGCCGAGCAACCGCACCCGATGGCTGGCATGCCCGACATGACGGACATGTCGATGTCGGCGACGATGCCTCGGATCACGATTCCCAAGGGCGCGCTCTACACCGAAGCCGACGTGCGCTTCATGCAAGGCATGATCGCGCACCACGCACAGGCGATCTACATGTCACGCATGGCGGCGGCGCACGGCGCCGATGCGCGCGTGCTGAAGCTCGCGAACAAGATCGACCAGTCGCAGGTCGCCGAAATCAAGCTGATGCAGCAGTGGTTGCGCTCGAACGGCCAATTCGCGCCGGATACTTCGTCGTGGCACAGGATGTCGATGGCCGGCATGCTCACGAGCGCACAGCTCGCGCAGCTCGACTCGGCGAAGGGGCCGGAGTTCGACCGGCTCTTTCTGACCGGCATGATTCACCACCATAAAGGCGCGCTTCAGATGGTGAGCGATTTGTTCGCGAGTCCGCTCGCCGCGCAGGATGTGGACGTCTCTGTTTTCGCCAACGATGTAGTTGTCGTGCAGACGGCGGAGATCGGCGTCATGCAACAGATGTTGAACGGACTGTGAACCCCCCACGGAGCTTCATTAGATGAGTATTCGTCACACGTACGCATTCGCGTTCGCCGCCCTGCTCGCCGCGGCACCGGCGCTCCTCTCGCAGACGTATCCCAAGGGCAACGACCCGCGGAACGGCCTCAAGGCCGGCTTCCTCGACGCCGGCACCGCCGCCAAGAACATGCGGCTCGTCTCATTCACGAAGAAACCCGCCGAGTTCGATACGGCGAGCGGCCTCACCTTCATCAACTCGGATCTCGCGTTCAAGGGCAACACGATCGTGCAGGGCAACTTCGCGGGATTCACGGTGTGGAACGTGAAGAATCCGGCGAAGCCCGAGATGCTCGCCGTCGTGCCGTGCATCACGTCGCAGGGCGACCCGTCGATCGTCGGCAATCTGCTCTTCGTGTCCGCGGAAGGCAACGGCAATCGCAACGACTGCGCGAAGGGCGGCGTCAAGGATCCGAAGGATCACATGGCCGGCGTGCGCATTTATAACATCTCTAATCCGCGCATGCCGAAGCTCGTCAAGAACGTGCAGACGTGCAAAGGCTCGCACACGCACACGGTCATCCCCGACCCCAAGGACAAGAACATCGTCTACCTCTATGTCTCGGGCAGTCAGGCGGCGCGTCCGGACAGCGAGCTCGCCGGCTGCAACAACGGCACCGATCCCGCGGACGAGAACAATTCGATGTACCGCCTGGACGTCATTCGCGTGCCGCTCAACCATCCCGAGCAGGCCGCGGTGGTGACGGGCGCGCGCATCTTCACGGGACTCGATGCCGCGCCGACGAGCGCGATCCGTCGCGAAGCGTTGCAGTCGCGTGGCAGCCGTGGTGGTCGCGGCAATCGTGGCGCGGCGGGCGCACAAGGAGCGCAGGGCGCCCAGCAGGCGGGCGATCCGATCGTGCCCACGGGCCCGAAGAACTGTCACGACGTGACGGCGTATCCCGCCATGCACCTGCTCGCCGGCGCGTGCGCCAGCTATGGCCTGCTCGTCGACATCTCCGATCCGATGCACCCGGTGCGCCTCGACGCGCGCGCCGATACGAACTTCTCACTCTGGCACACCGCGGTGTTCAGCAATGACGCATCGAAGGTCGTGTTCACCGACGAGTGGGGCGGCGGCACGCAGCCGATGTGCCAGGCCACGAGCATGATGGAGATGGGCGGCAACACGACGCTCACCATCAGCGGCGGCAAGATGACGCAGCGCGCGTACTTCAAGATTCCGTCGGCGCAGTCGGCGCAGGAGAACTGCGTGTCGCACAACGGCGGACTCGTGCCGGTGCCGGGCCGCGACATCATGGTGCAGGGCTGGTATCAGGGCGGCGTCGACGCCATCGACTTCAGCGATCCCGATCATCCGTTCGAGATCGGCTTCTTCGATCGCGGTCCGGCCGACCTGCCGCCGGCGCCGGGCGACACCGCGAACAAGTCGATCAGCCGCCAGCGCGGCACGATCGGCGGCTCGTGGGGCGCGTACTACTACAACGGCTACGTGTATTCCTCCGAGCTCGCGCGCGGCTTCGACGTGCTCGAGCTGCTGCCGAGCGATGAGTTGTCGAAGAACGAGCTCGAGGCGGCGAAGCTGGCGCGCATCGACGGGTTCGACCCGAAGACGCACGAATACAATCCGCAGAGCCAGCCGCACGTCACATGGCCGGCGGCGTTCCCAGTCGTTCGCTCGTATCTCGATCAGCTCGTGCGCAATAACGGCTTGTCGAGCGACCGCACGTCGGCGATCGATCAGGCGCTCACGGCGGCCGAAAAGCAGAGCGGCGCCGCACGTGCCAAGTCGCTTCAGGCACTCGGCGCCAAGGTTGACGGATATGTCGACGCCGCGCGCGATCCGGAGCGGGTGAAGACGCTGGCGAACGAGATCCATCGGCTGGCTTCGGCGACGAAGTAGCATCGTCATTCCGAGCCGCAGGCGAGGAATCTTGCAGGTTGGTAGAGAGAATAGTGACTCTACCAGGACGTCAGATTCCTCGCTTCGCTCGGAATGACAGCCATTCGCCGCACCACGTCAAACACGAGCCGCGTGCCGAACTCCAACGAGTTCAACGGCACGCGCTCGTCGTTTCCATGCATGCGTGATTCATCATCCGCATCGAGGGGAAACGGCAGCAGGCCGAACGTCTGCACGCCCCAGGCGCGCAGCTGCGCGCTCTCCGTTGCTCCCGTGCTCATGTACGGCACCGTCACGATCGACGGGTCGAGCGACGTAACGGCGTCCCGAATCGCGGCGAACATCGGCGATTGATGATCGGACGCCGGCGCATCGGTTCCACGCGACGTCACCGCGATCGTCACGGCATCGTCGGCAACCATAGCCTGCAGCCTATGGACCACGTCGTCGATCGAATCGCGCGGCAACGTCCGCACGCTGAGCGTCGCTGTGGCCTCGGCCGGAATCACATTGTGGCGCATGCCCGCCGACATCACCGTCGCCGAGATTCCCGTGCGCAGCACCGCGTTGTACATCGGCAACCGACAGAGCTCGGCGTATCCGCGCTCGGCGACACTCTTGTCGTCCGCGCCGACGTCGCGCATCGCCGCCGCGACATTCGCCTCTGGCCAGATGGCGCTCAGCCGCGCGAAGAATTCGCGCACGGTGGGAATGAGTCGCACCGGCTCTTGATGCGCCGTAACGATGGCAACGGCCCTCGCCAGCCGCGCGACAGCGTTCCCCGCGAGCGGCACAGACGCGTGCCCGCTCGGCCCATGCGCCGTGATCGTCACGACGTGCGCCGCCTTCTCGGTCGTCTGCACCGCGGCGTACAGCGGCTTCCCATCGACGATGCGAATTCGCCCGCCCTCGTTCAACGCATACTCGGCGCGGATGGCGTCGGGATGATTCGCGATCATCCATCCCAACCCATACGCGCCGCCGGTTTCCTCGTCGGACGTCGCCGCGAAGATGACGTCGCGGCGAAGCCTGAGCCGCCCGGCGTCGACGTCGCGCTTGGCGGCAAGCATCGCCGCGAGATTCGCCGCCAGCATGCCCTTGTCGTCGATCGCGCCGCGGCCATAGAGCGCGCCATGACGAATCTCACCGCCGAACGGATCGACGCTCCACGACTCGCGCTCGACACCCACCACGTCCATGTGCGCGGTGATGAGAATCGGCGGCGCGCTTCCATCGCCGCGCAGGCGGCCGATGAGGTGCGCGCGCCCCGTCACGGGCTCGAACAGCTGCGTCTCGACTCCCGCCGCCGAGAGCGTCCGTTCGATGTACTTCGCCAGCGGCAGCTCGTTGCCTGGCGGATTGGTGGTGTCGATCTGGATCATGCGGCGCAGGTGCGCCACGGCGTCGTCGATCATCGGGATTAGAAACTCACTATTCGGGATTCGCAGATAAACTATCGCGACCGAATCCACGATCATGAATCGACCACCCACGCGGGATCGCTGCCGCAGCCGGACTCAGCCACGAGCTTGCCCCCGCATAACCCGCCCGTGTAACGTCCGGGGTTTACGAACGGAGCCCTCGCCGCATGGATGACGGGCCGGCAGCCAGCGAATCGTCGGGAACAACAAATGTCGGGGCGCTCGCGCCAGCATCCACTCCCGCGTGGGCGCAGTTCGCGCTGCTCGTCGAGAATCTTCGCGACGGCATTACGGTGCAGGACATGCGCGGGCGGCTCGTCTACGCGAACGAGCGTGGCGCGCGAATGAGCGGCTACGACTCCGCCGCCGCCCTGCTCGCCGCCCCGGTCGGCGACTACCTCCGCCGGTTCGAGGTGTGCGACGCCAGCGGCGTTCCGCTTCCGATCGAGGGACTGCCCGGACGTGTCGCCATTCAGCGCGGCCACGCCGACGCCGTACTTCGCGTGCGCGAACGCGCCACCGGCCGCGAACGGTGGTCCGAAGTGCGCGCGTACGCCGTGCGCAACGACGGCAAGCTTGGCGAGACGCAGTTCATCGTGAACGTCATTCGCGACGTCACCGAAATGATTCAGCAGCAGCTGCTGCTCGAGGAGCAGGCGAACGAGCTCGAGAAACACAGCGCGCAAGCCCACGCGCTTGCCCATGAGCTCGAGCGCACGAATGCGGAGCTGGCGGCGTCGCTGGTTCTCGCCGAAGAGTCGCGCTCGCTGGCGGAGCAGCGCGCCGAGCTGCTGGCGCATCTGCATGCGCTCACGCTCTCGCTCTCGCACGCGCCGGCGCCGCGGGATGTGGCGGAGATCGCGGTCGAGGAAGGCCGCGTCGCGGTTGGCGCCGACCACGCGTCGCTGTGGCTGCTGAGCGACGACGAATCGTTGATTCGTCTCGAGCGCTATCACGCGATGCCCGACGGCCTGGCGACGCAGTACCAGGAGTTGCCGGCCGACGCGCCGTTCCCGCCGGCCGACGCGATTCGCTCGGGCGAGACCGTGGTGTTCGAGGATCAAGCGTCGCTCATCGCGCGATATCCGAATCTCATCGAGCTGGTCGAGCGCAGCGGGGTCGCGTCGGGCATCTCGATGCCGGTGCGCGTCGGTGGCCGAATGATCGGCGCGCTCACCTACACGTACGCCGCCGAGCGTAGTTTCTCGGCCGACTTTGTGGCGAGTCTGCGGACATTCGGGAAGGGAGTCGGGCTGGCGCTCGACAGCACGCGAACGCGTGAAGCGCTCGAGACGGCGCGCGCCGATGCCGAAGCGGCGAGCGAAGCAAAATCGTCGTTCCTGGCGACGATGAGCCACGAGCTTCGCACGCCGCTCAACGCGATCGTCGGCTTCACGGATCTCTTACAGATGGGCATTGTCGGGGCGCCGACCCCGTTGCAGGCCGGCTATCTCGAGCGCATCCGCAAGAGTACGGAGCATCTGCGACAATTGATCGACGACGTGCTCGACCTCTCGCGCATCGAGGCGGGAGGGCTGGCGGTCACCGTGCAGATCGCGTCCGCGCAGGAAGTGATGAACGAAGCAGTATCGCTCGTGCGCCAGGACGCGCTCGATCGCGGCCTCACGCTCGACCACACGTGCCGGAACGCGATCAACTACCTGGGCGATCCGCTGCGCGTGCGTCAGATCCTCGTGAACCTGCTCTCGAACGCCATCAAGTTCACGCCAAGCGGCGGCTCGGTGCACTTGATGTGCTCCCCGGCGAACGACATTCCGGGGACGGTGGTGTTCGTCTGCGAGGACACCGGCGTCGGAATTCCGCGCGAAGAGCTCGATCGAATCTTCGAGCCGTTTACGCAGACGGGACATGTCTACACGCGCACGCACGGCGGAACGGGACTGGGGCTGGCGATCAGCCGCCGGCTGGCGCGCATGATGGGCGGCGACGTGGCGGTGTTGAGCGCGGTCGGCAAGGGATCGCGCTTCGCGCTGACGTTGCCGAGCCGGCAGCTCGGCACCTGAGGGTCGAGGCGCGCCGGCGCGATCAGACGTTACAGATCTCGAACGCCTGCTTCATGCCGGCGACCGGGTCGCCTTTGGGCACGAACTCCTGGCCGACGTAGCCGGTGTATCCCAGGTCGGCGATTGCCTGCATGACGCGATGGTAATTGAGCTCCTGCGTGTCGTCGATCTCGTTCCGGCCCGGCACGCCGCCGGTATGGAAGTGGCCGATGAACGGGTAATAGGTCCGGATGGTCCGGATGATGTCGCCTTCCATGATCTGCATATGATAAATATCATATAAGATCTTTAATCGCGGCGAATCGACGCCCTTCACCACCTCGGCGGCCCAGGCCGTGTGATCGGCCTGGTAGTCCTTGTGATCGACCTTGCTGTTCAGCACCTCGAGGCAGAGCGTCACGCCGTGCTGCTCGGCCGCCGGCGTCACCCGCTTGAGGCCCGCGACGCAATTCGCGATGCCTTCGCCGTCGGACAAACCCGCGCGATTGCCACTGAAGCAGACGATGTTCGGCACCCCCGCCGCCGCCGCTTTGGGAAGCAGCGCCTCGGCATCGGCGACGAGCTTGTCGTGATGATCCGGCCGATTGAAGCCGACGGGAATCGAGCCGAAACCGTTGGCCATGGCGCACGCCAGGCCGTGACTCTTCACCACGCTCCAATCCTTTTCGTCGAGCAGCTCGACCGAGGCGTAGCCGATGCTCTTCGCGGTCTCGCAGAGGTCGTCGAGGGGGATCCGGGCGTAGCACCAGCGCGACAACGACTGCCGTACGCGATGGGCGATGGGCGATGGGCGCTGGGCGACCGATTTCGTCGTGCCGAGCGCGGTCGCCGCCACCGCGGAAGCCATCGCACGCAGAACGCTCCGCCGGTCAGACATCGACCCGCCCAGCGCCCATCGCCCAGCGCCCACCGCTCACAGCGCGCCTGCCTTCATCTCCCGCACCGCATGATCCACCGCCCGCGCCGTCAACGCCATGTACGTAATGCTCGGATTCTGACACCCGTTGCTCGCCATGCACGCGCCGTCGGTGATGAACAGGTTCTTGACGTCCCACGCCTGATTCCAGCGATTGAGCACACCGTCGTTCGCCGTCTTGCTCATGCGCGCGCCGCCCATCTCGTGAATGCAGTGGCCCGGCGGATTGCTCGAGCCATGCGTGCGGATGTTCGTGCAGCCCGCGGCGTCCAGCATCTCGGCCATCGCGGTCTGCATGTCCTTGTCCATTGCCTTTTCATTGTCGCGCCACCGCACCTCGATGCGCGCCGACGGCACGCCCCACTTGTCCTTCACGGTGTCGTCGAGCGTCACACGATTGGCTTCGTTGGGCAGCGTCTCACCCCATCCCGACGCCGACAGCGACCAGGGACCCAGCTCGTTGATGAGAGAATTCTTGAAGTCGGTGCCGTAGCCCGGCATCCGCCCGCCGCGGCCCCACCCATCGCGGCCCGATCCGCCCTGCATGCCGTAGCCGCGCAGAAAGTCCGGATGCTGGGATTTCACATTGCGGAATCGCGCGATGTAGATGCCGTTCGGCCTCCGCCCCGTCGTGCGCCTGTCGGTGAAGCCCGGCACGGTTCCCGACGCCCCTGATCCATAGTGATGATCCATCACGTAGCGGCCCAGAATGCCGCTCGAGTTCGCGAGGCCGTCCGGAAAGCGCGTGCTCTTCGAGTTCAACAGGAGACGCACCGACTCGATCGCCGACGCACATAGAAATACGACACGCGCCGTGTATTCACGCGACTGCATCGTGTTGGCGTCGATCACACGCACGCCGCGCGCGCGACCGCGCTTCGGATCGTACAACACTTCGGCCACGACGCTGTTCGGCCGCAGCGTGAGATTGCCCGTCGTGCGCGCCGCGGGCAACGTCGAGCCAAGACTATTGAAGTACGAGTGCGTGATGCAGCCGCGCTCGCACGGGCCGCAGTAGTGGCACGCCAGGCGGCCGTTGTGATTCTGCGTCAGGATCGCCGCGCGGCCGATCGTCATCACGCGCTCGCCGCCGAACTTCGAAAGGATCTTGGGTCGCGCGTATTCCTCGACGACGGTCATCGGCATCGCGGGGAGAAATTCGCCATCCGGCAGCTGCGACAATCCCTCGGGCGCGCCGGTCACGCCGATGAAGCGCTCGACATGCGAGTACCACGGCGCGATGTCCTGGTAACGAATCGGCCAATCGTTGCCGTGGCCGTCCCGTGCATTCGCGCCGAAATCCAGATCGCTCCAGCGATAGACTTGCCTACCCCACGTGATCGAACGCCCGCCAACCTGTCGGCCACGGAACCACTTGAACGGCGCGTTATCGGGCGTGGTGTACGGATTCTCCGCGTCCTTCACGAAGAACTTGTGGCCCATCTCATCGCACGCGTAGCAGCCACGCTGAACCGGATAGTCGCGCTCGAGCGCCTTGCGGTCGCCCATGCCGCGGAAGTGCATCTGCCACGGCTGCACGTGCTCGACGAAATCGGTATTCGGATCGATCGGGCCGCCCGCCTCGAGCACGAGCGTTTTCAGGCCGTGCTCGGTGAGCTCCTTCGCGGCCCAGCCTCCGCTGATTCCCGAGCCGACGACGATCGCGTCGAAGTGCGTGGTTTCAACCATGCGGCATCGCCATCGGCATCGGCGCACCGCCGTCGAACTTGCCGGGCATCACCTCGTAGTGCAGCACCGTCTTCATCACCGGCTCGCTCGTGAAGTAGCCGTACACGATCAGATCCTTGAGCCGCCAATACGTGTGCGCCGGTTCGCCGCGGCGATCGCTCGACGATTCGATTGCGTCGAGCGCCGCGGGGTCGATCGCGTCGAGATTCGCGACGAACGTCTGGCGATCGACCTCCGTCATCTGCTCGCTCACGATCACGTCGATGAACGCCGGCACGCCGACGTCCGTCGCGCTCGGCGTCTCGGTGCGGGGAAGAATGACGTCGGCAATCGCGCCGATGTGCGCGAGCTGCGCCTCGCTCAAGCCGTCGCGAGGCGCAACGCCCGATGCCACCCGCTCCCACGCCGCGAAGGCGTCGTGCGGCAGCAGGGAGGACGCGCCCGCGGCGGCGAGCGACTTGAGTAGCGTGCGGCGGTCCATGGTCTATTCTCCGCCGCGCCGCGCCGCGCGTCAAGCGCCCGCGATCAATCCGTCCGCAGCGCGATGAGGGGATCCACACGCGTCGCCCGCCGCGCCGGAACGATGCACGCGATCGTCGCCGTTCCGCCAAGCACGATCGCGACGACCGCCATGACGAGTGGATCGCCCGGCCGCACGCCGAACAACGCCGCGCTTGCCGCACGCACCAGCACGAGGCCAACGACGAGGCCGATCGCCATCCCGACAGCGGTCTGACGCGCCCCCTGTCGAAAGACCATGCCCAACACGTCGCCAGCGGTTGCACCGAGCGCGAGCCGAATTCCCAGTTCGCGTATGCGCCGGCTGACGGAGAATGCCATCACCGCGTACAGGCCAATCGAAGACAGGACGAGCGCCACCGCGCCGAAGATGAGGAAGATCGTCGCGAAGACATTGAACAACCACATCGGCTGTTTCATCACGTCGGCCATGCTCTGGACCTTGTACACCGGCGTCTCAGGATCGATCGACGCCACGATGCGACGCAATGCCGCGCTTGTCGCGTCGCCCGTGCCGCGCAATGCGACGACCCCCGTCGCATGCCCGCCCTCCTGCCAGAACGAAGTGAGCACTTCCGGCGGCCACGGATTGTCGATGCTCGCCGCGAACAGCGTCGGAATCACACCGATGATGGTGAGCCACGGCGCCGTCGAGTCCGAGCTCACACGAATTCGTTTGCCGATCGCGTCTTCGCCATGAAACTGGCGGCGCACGAACGACTCGCTGACGACAGCGACGTCCGCTGCGCCGGAACGATCGGCGGCGGTGATCGTGCGGCCGCGTGTCGCGCGTACACCGAACGTCGTGAAGAAACCGGGCGTGACCGCGAGCGAGCTGACGATCGGTCGTTCTCGCTGCGTGCGATACGTGCGGCCTTCGACGTACGCATGATGCGATACCCATCCGGCACCGGGCAGTCCGTTGCCGAGATATACGCCGCCGTTCCCCGGCAGCGTGGCAAGCTCGCGATCGAGGCGCTCGAAGAACGCGCGCTGACGCACAGTGTCGCCGGTCGTCAGTGTCACTCGCGCGGTAACCAACCCGGCTGTCGTGAAGCCCGGATCGACGTCCCGCAAATTGACGATACTGCGCGTGATGAATCCCGACGCGAGCAAAATCGCGCTCGACACCGCGATCTGAACGACCACGAGCGTGCGACTCAGCCGGCCGACGCGCAGCGATGACGCACCGTGTGATTCATCCTTGAGCACCGCGCTGATGTCGATGCGCGCGGACTGAATCGCCGGCGCCAGCCCCGACACGATGCTCGCCACGACCGCCGTCGCGACGACGAACAGCAGCACCGCGGGATGCAACCCGACGTCCATCCAGAACAACGGCGACTCCGCATTGGCGACGGCGCGGTTGAACACGGTGATTCCAACCTGCGCGATCGCAATCCCGACGATCGCCGCTCCGATCGCGAGAATGCTCGACTCGACGAGCGACTGGCGCACGATGGCCAGTCGCGAGGCGCCAAGCGCGGTGCGAATGCCGATCTCGCGGCTCCGGTTGGCCGCTCGATCGAGCAGCAGGTTGGCGACGTTCGCGCACGCGACGAGCAACACCAGGAAGACGGCAACGAACATCGTGTTCATCAGCCAGTAGAATCGCGGGTTGACGGACGCGCGCACGAACGGCAGCACCACGATGCGCATCCTCGCATCCTGAACCGGCCGGACGGCCGCGAGCCGGCCCGCCAGGCTCGCGAACTCGGCATTCGCATTCTCATATGACGCGTCCGGCCGCAGCCGGCCGACGGGATTGACCATCGGTCCCTCGCCCGGCGGCACGGTCGCGTTCGCCTGCAGCGGCAGCCAGATCCGGGTGCTATACGGAAACTCGAATGCGTCGGGCATCACACCGACGATGGTGCGGGGACGACCGTCGACACGAATCGTGGCTCCGACCACGTTCGGATTCGACGCAAACCGGTCGCGCCAGAGCGAATGACTCAGGATGGCCGCCGGCGGTGCCGATGGATCGGCGTCCGCCGCTTGAAACGAGCGGCCAAGCGCGGGCGCGGTGCGCGTGACTTCGATCGTGCCGACGGTGACCTCCGCCGCCTGCACGCGATCGGCGCGATCCCCGCCGCTCACGTTCACCGTGGACGTCGAGTAGGCGCCGAGTGTCTCGAAGGAACGCTGTTGCGCCCGGTACGCGGCGAGATCGCCGAAGGGAATGAGCGCGTCGACGCCCGGCTCGCGCGGATCGATGAGCTTCACCACCGCGATGCGCGAGGGATTGTCGTAGGGCAGTCCCTTGAGCAGCAATCCATAGATGATGCTGAACATCGCCACCGTGAGGCCAATGCCGAGCGACAGCGCGGCACTGCCGGCGATGAGCGTGGCCGGACTGCGCCGGAGCGACCGAAAGCCCTCGCGGAAATCGCGCAGCACCGACGTCGAGCTCCACACGCGCGCTCGGCTCTGCACGACACGGCGACGTCGGCCGATCACCGCCCCCTCGAATGCTTCGTCGCGTAGTTGGCGGAGCAATCGTTCACGCGCCGCCGTCGCGCCGATCTGCGGCGTCAGCTCGGTGAACTGCTGCTCGAGATGCTGGGCGACCTCCTCGACGATGTCGGCTTCGTCCTCGGACCTCAATCCCGATGTGGACAGCCGCGCGCGCACGTCGGCGCGCCAATCGAATGACTCAGGTGACTGGTGTGACTCACGCATATCGCACCCCCGCGACGCGGTTGATTGCCGACACGAATTCACGCCACCCTTCGCGCTGGGCGACGAGTGGCGCGCGGCCGGCGGGCGTCAGGCGGTAGAAGCGGCGCCGACGCTCGCCCGCCTTCTCGACCCAGCGCCCCGCGATCCATCCGCGATCCTCGAGCCGATAGAGCAGCGGATAGAGCGAGGCGACGTGAAACACCAACACGCCCTTCGACCGCGACTCGATGAGCTTCTGAAGCTCGTACCCATGCCGGTGCTCGGTCTCGAGCAGCGACAGTACGAGGAATTCGGCACTGCCTTTCTTCAGTTCGTCGGTGAGCATCGCTGGCGCTCGATATGTGGGACTGACACATATAGCAGCGCACCGTATGGGTCCGTTAACGGCGAAGCGTGATGAAACGGCCGGCATTTCCATTAAGAGTCGATTAAGCGGCCGAGCAGGCCGACGAGCGACTCGCCGAGCGGCTCGCCGAGCGGCTCGACTTGCCGGGCAGCGCCCCGCGCACCACAATTCCGCCGACCACGCCCCCATTCTCCCGACCCTTCGAGCCCATGTCCCGTCTTCGCATCGCCGCCGTGGCGGTACCTGCCGCCGCGCTCATGTTCCCGCTCGCCGCGTCCGGCGCCCAGCTGTCCAGGAACCCACCCAAGGGGCCGCTCGTCGAATTCGACAAGATGACCTGGCCCGAAGTCAAACAAGCGATGGCCGAAGGCAAGACCACGGCCCTCATCTATACGGGCGGCACCGAACAGCGCGGTCCGCAGAATACCAACGGCGGCCATACCATGATGGCGCAGGCGACGGTCAAGGCGATCGCCATCAAACTCGGGAATGCGATCGCGCTGCCCGTCCTGCCGTACACGCCGAACAACGCGAGCGCGACGCTGCCCGGCACCATCGGCCTCACGCCCGAGATTCTCGGCGCGGTACTCGAACGCCTGACCGAGCAGGCGATCGCCACCGGCTTCAAGAACGTCATCCTCATGCAGGATCACGGCGGCGGCACGAACGTGTACGGCGAGGTCGCGAAAAAGCTCGACGCCAAGTACGCGCCGCAGGGCGTGCGCGTCTTTTTCTGCGATGAGGTGTACGCCAAGGCGCAGGGCGACTTCGACGCCTGGCTCAAGGCGAACGGATATCCGGTGAGCTCGCACGCCGGCATCCCCGATACATCAGAGATGTGGTATCTCGATTCCGCCAACGTCTACGTCCGCGCCGATCTCATTCCTACCGCGCTCGGCGACACGCTCGGGCGCGGCGCGCAGCGCGATCCAAAGGTGCCGCGCATCAACAACGGCATCTCGGGCGACGCGCGGCGCTCGACCAAGGAGCTCGGCAAGAAGGCGTTCGACATCAAGGTCGATTACGCCGTGCGGCAGATCAACGCGTTCCTGGCCGGCACGGAAACCAACAAGTAGTCCTTCGGAGACCTGGCCGTGCGATCACGCTTCACGCTCGTTACGCCGCCGGAACCGGCGGAGCCGGTCTATTACGACGCGCGCTACGAGATGGAGCTCGCGCAGGAAGAGGCCGCGCTCCGCGACCAGTTGCCCGGCGGCGGACGCATTCGGCTCGTCGCCGGGTACTTCTCGGTCATCGGCTGGCTGATGCTCGCGGGTCTCGGGTTCTCGTCGATCGCGATGCTCATGACGCTCGTCGACCACTGGCGGGAGCTGCGCATCTGGGAGGGCTACGCGATGCTTGGGCTGACCTCGTGGGCGAGCTTGTACACCGCGCGGTTGTTACGGCAGCGTCGGCGCGCCGGAGGATTTACAGCGATGCTCGGGTTTACGGCGACGCTCGCGTCGGTGGGCCACGGGCTCAGCACGGCATCGATCGTGACGAGTGCCGTGGGTCTTTGTTTGACGGCAAGCGTTTGGAAGCATCTCGAGTAGACGGTACGCAGCGTACTGGCGCAAGAAAAACACCACGGACCAACTTCGGACGTACACGGATCGGCACGGAGACGGCGTTGAACGTTTGACGTTGAACGCCTTTTTTAGAAAACCCTCAGGACGCTTTGTGGCTCGAAGCGTCCTGAGGGTTTTCTAAAAAGGCCATGAAACTGCAGTCAATTGCAGTTTACGCCGTCTCCGTGCCGTTCCGCCGTTGTCCGCCGTCCGTCCGTGGTCGCTTTTGTCCTACCGTCCACTGCTCGTCGCCGCGGCGGGCGCGACAGCCCTTGGCTCATCATTCCAGTTCATGATCGAGTTGAAGATCATGTTGAACTCTCCGTGGTTCTGCCAGCGATACACCGGATTGTTCGCGAACATGATCACCCGCCCGCCCCCGTTGTACGCCTGCGGAATGTCCACCGCGAACGCGCGATTGCGGAGATTGTCGGCGCCCGTGATCGAACCGCTCAGCACCGACGCGTCGCCGCCCACGTACTCGCCGATCACGTTCGCCTGATCGGCGATCCCGACGCGGAACACCTGGGATCCCTGTGGGAACTTGATCGGGAAGATCTTGTTCTCGTAACCGTAGAAGACGGGGCTGTTGGCCTTGACGATCTCCGCCTGGATGAGCGGCTTCTGCGCCGCGACGCCGGTGGGATTCTCCGAATCCACCGTGTGCGCGAAGCCGAATTCGATCGGGAAGCGCGACGATTGCAGGGCGGTGATCAGCGTGCCGCCCTGCTCCAGGAACTTGCCGAACGTGTCGGCGCCCGCCTGGCCAAATCCTCCACTCATGTCCGGCGTCGAGCCGTACATGCCGAGGAATTTGTACTTGTCACTTTTCTCATAGGGCTGCGGCTTCGCGGCCTTCGCGGCCATCACCGCGGTGCGATTGATGTTCTGCGCCGCCATGATGATGACGTCGTAATCCTTGCGCAGGTCGCCCTGTTCGACGCGCTCCTTGAAGATCAGATCGTAGGGAATGCCGAACTGATCGAACGCGTGGCGATACCAGCCCAGCTCCTGCGTGCCGTTCCACTGGGAGTAGATCGCGATGCGCGGCGCGTCACCATCATGGGACGCCACCGTCGGGAGCGACGAGAGTGCGGCGGCGGTGAGCCCCAACTGCTCGACCTGCGCGCGCGCGGCCTGCAGATCCGCCGGCGAGCCCGTCACGATGAACGAACCCGCGGGGAAATTCACGCCTTCGGCCGTGAACGACTGCTCGGCGATCTTCATCGGCACGTTCCGCAGCTTGTAGCGGAACGCGATCATGTTGTTCGAGCCGTAGTGTGCCACGGCGAGTCCGGCGGTGCCGCTGCCTCTTACGGTGCCGTGGACCACCGCCGTCTTCACGAGCGTCGACGGCGCGTCCAGAATCGCCTTGTCCTTTACTTCCTTCACGTCGACGTTGAACGCGTAGCCCATCGACCAGCCGCTGTCGTCGTAGGTCTGGATGGCGGGATCAGGGTAGTCCTGGCGCTCGAGCAGGTTTTTCGCGAGTCGGCCGTACGGCTGGTTGAGCTTGATGACGTACGAGCCCGCGGGGAATTTGTCGCTCCCCACCGACGCGTCCTTGTCGAGCGTTCCGATCTCGATGCCCTGCGCGCGCAGCACGTTCACGAGCGTCGCGACCTTCGTCATGTCGCGCTGCACGGGGATCACGTAGCCGAACGGCGCTTCGGTCGAGCCGTGCTCCAGCGAGTTTCGCGTCTTGATATAGAAGTTTTCTAATATCAATTGTGGAAACATCGACGTGAGCTGGAGCGCCGACAGCACGCCGGTCTCCATGTAGTTCGTGTTGTCGCGCCGCGTGAAGTTCTGGATCGCGTTCGGCGGAATCGGCAGGCCGCGATACCACTCGCGCGGCTGTGCGCCACCGCAGCCCGTCGGCACGCTCGAGCGGGCGCCGTTGCAGGCGCTGAACGCTCCGGTGCCTCCGCGTTGGGTGTTGGGCGCTCCCGCGTTGGGCGTTGGGCGCTGGGCGTTGGGCGACTGCGCTGAGTCCCCGGCTGCACCACCGCGCCCCCCACGGCCACCCCGACCACCGCCGCCACGACCACCACGTCCGCCGCCGGCAGCGTTCGCACCAGCCGCATTCGCGCCAGCCGCATTCGCGCCAGCCGCATTCGCACCAGCCGCATTCGCGCCAGCCGCATTCGCTCCGCGCCGAGCCGTCGAATCCGCCGAGGAATCCCGCCCAGCGCCCACCGCACCACGCCCAACGCTCGGCTCCCGCCCCGACTGCGTCTCGTACATCCGCATCATGCCGTTGTGATTGTACGCGACCGAGCCCAGATAGCCCGGCGAATACCCATCCATGAACGCGTGCGTGTACACGCCCGGCATACCCCACTTCGTCATCTGCGCCAGCTCCCAATTCGAGAACCACGGCAGCTCGGCGAACAACAACGGATCGAGATTCGGGTTCTGAGGCGGCCCGCCCGAATACGTGTACATCAACGGCTGCGCTTCGTGCAGATCGTGCATGATCGGCGGATGCGCCGTGTAGTACCAATCCGTGATCGCGCGCATCGACACCTGTGAGAGGTTGATGTCGCGATTGTTGTCGTGATACACGTACTTGCCCCAGTAGGGGAGCTGCCCCGCTGGGTTGGGCGGTGGGCGCAGGGGGTTGGGCGGCCCAGCCGCACCACCATTGGCCGCCGAATCACCAGCGGCACGTCCATCGCCCAGCGCACCACGCCCATCGCTCGTCGCGGCCTGCATGTCGAGCCCATGATAGAACCAATCGACGTTGCGATCCCGTCCATCCGGATCCGCCGCCGGCGTGATCGACACGATCACGTTGTTGCGAATCTGACTCACGAGCGGCGACGTCTCGGTCACCAATCGATACGCCAGCTCCATCAACATCTCCGACGGTCCGGTCTCGCCCGAGTGCAAGCCGCCCATGAAGTGATAGTTCGGCTTCGTCGTCGCGATGAGCTGGCGAATCTCGGCATCCGAACGCCCGCGCGGATCGGCAAGCTTCGCCAGATTGTCGCGGTTGCGTTGCAGATTGCGGATGTTCTCCGGCGACGACACCCAGATCACGACGAGCTCGCGGCCCTCGTCCGACGTCCCGATGTGCTCGACCTTCACACGATCCGGCGCGGCCTTGGCCAGGGCGCGATAATACTTGAGGATGTCGGCGTAGTACGTCAGCTTGGCGGGTGCGCCGATGTAGTAGCCCAGAACGTCCTTCGGCGATGGAATGCCCGAGACCTTCGGCAAGTGATCGACCAGCGGGCTGCCATACTGCGCACCGCCAGTCCACTGTGTGTAGAGTTTGGCGAAGTCGTCGTACTGCGTCTGATGCGGATCGCGCGTTTCGTTGACCGCGGCCTGCGCATGAAGCGACCGCGGGAACGTCATCGCCAACGCGGCGATACATGTGATGGATGTGACCGCGGGACGCAAAACGCGGCGCGAAGCAGAACGCAGCCGCCAGGAATGGAAAATCATCAACGGTGCTCCGTCGAGTGGTCGTGCACGTGAGGAGGGAGGTACAATGCAGCGAGATGAAGCATACGAGTCGGCCCAGCCATCGGCCAGTGACACCGGCGTCGTCCGCAACGCGCTGATCCCGCGCAGAAGCTTTCTGATCGCCGCGGTCGGCGGACTCGCCGGGTTCAAGCACGTTGCGCTCGGGCGGCCGCATTTCGACGACGTGACCATCGTCGAGTTCTCGAACGACGGAAAGCGACTGGGCACCGCGCGCGTGCCGAAAGTCGTGAAATCCGACGCTGAATGGCGCAAGCAACTGTCCGCGCAGTCCTACCACATCACACGGCAGCGCGGAACCGAATATCCATTCACCGGCGCGTACTGGAATCTTCACGATCGCGGCATCTTCCGCTGCATCTGCTGCGACACGCCACTATTTGACTCGGCAGTCAAATTCGATTCCGGCACCGGATGGCCAAGCTTCTGGCAACCGATCGCCGAGGAGAATCTTCACCACGGCGAGCCGAGCCCGGGGGATCGCGAAAGCGAGGTCACGTGCCGGCGATGCGACGCGCACCTGGGCGATCTGTTCAGCGATGGACCGAAGCCGACCGGCCTTCGCTATTGCATCGACTCCGTCGCACTGCGCTTCGTCAAGGCGAGCTGAGCGTTTCGTCGTTCGCTGCCCCCGCTATTCGATGAGCCGTCGCGTGGGGCGCTGCGTGATCGTCGCGCTCCCGCGCAGCTCGTCGAGCTCGGCGTCGGTGAGCTCCGTCCAATTCGGGGGAAACGGAGCCAGCCGGCGCTTCTCGCCCTTCGTCTCGAACACGAGCCACCCGCCCGCCCACGCTCGCCCCAGCGGCACGCGAAAGCCCTTCTTTTCACGGCGCTCCTGCGCGGGCGGCAGCGTCGTCCCGTGGACGGGCGTCCGTCGTCGTTCGGCGTATTCCGGTTGAACCGACCAGACGTCCCACAGCCGGCCCTGCGGATCGGTGTACGTGCGATGCGGCATCGAGGGCGAATGCTGGGGTGAGTGAACCCCAACTCGCAAGGCTCAGACCGGCGCGTTTCGCGCCGGCCGTCTTCCCGCGTCCGCGATCAAGGCTCGGCAGCCTAGGATTCGACCGTCTCGAGATATCCAGCCAGCTCGAAGTTGCCGAAGAATCGCGCCCAGTCGGATGCGGTCGCTTCGTGCGCCCCGTCCTTGAGCTGCGGATTGGCGCCCGCCGCCAGCAACACGTCGACCACTTCGCGCGAATCACACTTCGCGGCATAGTGCAGCGGACGCACGGATTGCTCGACCGGCGCGTTTGGATCCGCGCCGCGCTCCAACAGAAAGCGCACCGTGTTCGCGTTGCCGAGCGCCGCCGCGGTGTGAATCGGCATCTCGCCGAAGCCGCTCGCGGGATTGATTCCATCGCGCCGCGCGTTCACGATGTCCACGCCCTCGAGCGCGAGCCGCGCAAGCCCCGCCGTATCGTCGAGCGCGGCGAGTATCCATGGATCGCGCTCACCGGTGACTTCCATGAGAAATTTCGCAATCGGCCGGCGCGAGCGGCGTCCGTACGCAGCCGATCGTGCCGCCGTCGATCCGTACTTGTCCACCGCCTCGAGTGGCGCACCACGGTCGATGAGCAGCTGCGCGACCTGGATCGTCGCGGCGAAGTGCAACGGCGGCGCATGATTCGCCCGCTGCGCGCGCACGACGCCCGGCTGCGACGTGATGATCGCGTCGAGCCGCTCGACGTCGCCGAGTGCGGCGGCTTCCCACGCGTCGACGTGCGCGCCGTGCGAGAGCAGCAGCTCGACGAGCGAGCGCGATTGGCGTCCCGCGGCGATGAGCAGCGGCGTCCAGCCGTCGTACATGTCGCTCGGATGATTCGGATCCGCGCCCATGCGGAGCAGCATCGCGGCAACGTCCGTGCGTCCGTTCTCCACGGCAACGTGCAGCGCCGTCGGTTCTCCGGCCCAGATCGGATGTGGTCCCGTCACCTTGGCCAGCTCGGGCGACTTCTCGAGCACACGCCACGCGGCAACGGCGTCGCCTGCGCGTGATGCAGCGAACAGCTCGTCGAGAGCTTTCAAGTCGGCCTCCAGTTTTCTCGCGGAGATTTTGCACCCGAGAATTCGAATGCGCTAGGAGTGGCCTCGACGAGCGATGTTCAACCGTTTCGCGACCGGCAACTTTCGTTCAGTCGCGTTGGGCGCGTGCCTACGTTTCGCGCATGCATCTTTTCGAGCCTCTCACCCTTCGCGGTGTCACACTGCGCAATCGCATCGGCGTTTCGCCGATGTGCCAGTATTCGAGCGTCGACGGGTTCGCCGACGACTGGCATCTCGTTCATCTTGGCCAGTTTGCCGTGGGCGGCGCGGGTGTCGTGCTCACCGAAGCAACGGCGGTGCTGCCCGAAGCGCGCATCAGTCCACAGGACTTGGGGCTCTGGAAGGACGAGCACGTGGAGTTTCTCGCGCGCATCGGCCGGTTCGTGCGGGCGCACGGCGCGGTGTGGGGATCACAGCTCGCGCATGCCGGACGCAAGGCGAGCACGGCACGCCCATGGGAGGGCGGCGGCCCGCTGAGCACGGAGCTCGGCGGTTGGTCGCCCATCGATGCACCGAGCGCGATTCCGTTCGACACAGAGTACCAGACGCCGCGCGCGCTCGACGCCGAAGGAATCGAGCGCGTGATATCGGCATTTCGTGATGCCGCGGTTCGGGCGCTCGCCGCCGAGATGGAGATGCTCGAGATTCACGGCGCGCACGGCTACCTGTTGCACGAATTCCTGTCGCCGATCTCGAACACGCGCAACGATGAATACAGTGGATCGTTCGAGAATCGCACGCGACTCCTGCGGCGCGTCATGCGTGAGATCCGGAAAGTCTGGCCCGAGCGGTTTCCGCTGGCCGTACGCCTCTCGGCGACGGACTGGCGCGACGATGGTTGGACCATTGATGAGACCGTCGAGCTTTCGCGTTTGCTCGTGAGCGACGGTGTGGACCTCATCGATTGCTCGAGCGGCGGTATCGCGCCGAAGGTGAGAATTCCGGTCGGTCCGGGCTATCAGGTGCAATTTGCCGAGCGTGTTCGACGCGATGCGCACGTTCCGACGGCGGCGGTTGGGTTGATCACGAGTCCCGAGCAGGCCGAGACGATCGTGCGCAGCGGTCAGGCGGACATGGTCGTGCTCGCGCGCGAGCTGTTGCGCGATCCGCATTGGCCGTTGCGCGCGGCGCGTGAGTTGCGCCGCGACGCGCCGTGGCCGCCGCAATACGAACGCGCGAAGTTGTGAATATCGTAACGCGGCGCGGTGCGGCGCGGTGCGGCGCGGTGCGGCGTAGTGCGCCGCCGCGGTTCGCGCGGTAGGTTTGCGACGTGGAGAATGCGAAGTCATCGAGCCCCATTGCCGTCGAGCGCGCGCTCGATGTCGTCAGCGACGTCTTCGTCGTCTTCGATCGCGACTTCCGGATCGTCTTCCACAACGCGGCGAATCGGTCGGCGATGAAGGCGGCGGGCATGGATCCGGATGCGGCCGTCGGCAAGCATGTGCTCGATGCGATGCCGCAGCTCGAAGGCACTACGGGATTTGTCGAGTCGAAGCGTGCACTCGACGAACGCATTTCCACCGAGTGGGAAGAGTCCTACGGGCCGGACGTGCGTCTGCGCGGACGGGCGTATCCGACCGAAGACGGCGGCATTCTGGTCGTCGCCACCAACGTCACCGATGAGTGGCGTGCACGCGAGGCGGCGCGGCATGCGCTCGAGCGCGCTCGCCGTCTCCAGGATGTCACGCTGCAGCTTGGCAAAACGCTCACGACGGACGGCGTCGCGCACGTCGCGTTGACGCACGGACTCTCGGCGCTGCGCGCGGCGGCCGGCATCGTCTACGTGCTCGACACCGAGACGAATACGCTGCACGCGACGGCGTTCGACGGTATCCGAGACGACGTGCTGCCGATGGGTCATGTGGTGTCGATGGATTCAACGACCATGATCTCCGAGGCCGTGCGCGCCGGCCAACCGATCTATATCGACAGATTGGGCGACGCGGTCGACCGCTACCCGCACATGCGCGAAGCACAGCACCGCGTGACACCACAAGCGTGGGCGTCCATTCCACTCATCAACGACGGCCGCACGCTCGGCGGCATCACGCTTGGTTTCAACGACCTGCCGGAATTCACGCAAGACGATCGAGATTTCATCGAGACGTTCGCCGCGCAGTGTGCACAGGCGCTCGAGCGAGCGCGGCTCTATCAGGAAGCGGCGGGTGCGCGCATCGCGGCCGAGCAGGCGAATCGCGCGAAGAGCGATTTTCTCGCGGCGATGAGCCACGAGCTCCGGACGCCGCTGAATGCGATTGGCGGCTACACCGATCTGATGGCGATGGGGTTGCGCGGGCCGCTCACGCCCACGCAGGAGGAGGATCTGCGGCGCATCGCGCGCAATCAGACGCACCTGCTCGGCATCATCAACGACATTCTCAACTTCGCGAGGCTCGAGGCGGGCGGCGTCGATCTCGAGATCGAGGACATGTTGGTGCACGAGGTGTTGTCGGGCATCGAGCCCCTCGTCGCACCACAGCTCGGGCAGCGGCAGCTGGCCTTTCGTCTCGAACCGATCGACCGAACGTTGAGCATGCGCGCCGATCGCGAGAAGGTTCAGCAGATTCTGCTCAACCTCCTCACAAATGCGGGCAAGTTCACGGAGCCCGGCGGCGACATCAGCGTGGGCGCCGCGTGCGACGGCAGCACGGTGCGCATTGCCGTGCGTGATACGGGCGTGGGCATTCCGAGCGACAAGCTGGACGCGATCTTCGAGCCCTTCGTGCAGGTGCATCGCGCGCTGGCGCGTCCGACCGCCGGCACCGGACTCGGCCTGGCGATCAGCCGAGACCTGGCGCGCAAGATGGGCGGGGATATCACCGTGGCGAGCACGCCGGGCGCCGGCTCGACGTTTACTCTGGCGATACCTCGCGTCCGCGCGATAACATAGGGCTCCCCCCACCCTTGATCGCGACGATGCGTACAGGCGGTACAGCCGTCGTTTCGCAAATTCTGATGTTCACCGCGGCACTGGCCGCGCTCGCGTCGCTGTCTGGCGACGCGAGCGCGCAGCGCGGCACGAAAGAAGAAGCGCCCGAGTTCACGCGCCAGGGCCTTCTGATCATCAACTTCGGTCCCGCGCGCGGGACGGACTGGCGACAGGGCCATCGCGCCGCGGACGCCGTCCGCGCGCGTGTCGGCCGCTTCGTCAACCGGCGCGACGTCGAAGTGATCGACGGCAGCGACATCAACGATCACTTCGATCGCGCCGGCTACAACGCCGACAGCACGTTCGACGAGCAACGCGACATTCGGCCGATGGGCAAGTACATGCGTGCCGACGAATATGTCCTCGGCGTGGTACGCAACGCCGCGGGCACTGTTCGATTGTCGGGCGAGCTCGTGCTCATGCGCGACGACAAGCTGCGCCAGCCGCTGGCCGAAGTGTCGGCGCCGAGGCTGGACTCGGCCGCGGCGTTGTTCGCGCGCGAGATCGGCGCGGCGCAGTCGCAGGTTCTCGCGCAGCGCCGCTGCGAGAATGCATTGCGCGACGGCAGCGGCAATCGCGCGATCGCCGCGGCGCGTGAGGGTGTGTCGGTGTATCCGCGCTCGACGCTCGCGCGCACGTGCCTGCTCTGGGCGCTGCGGCAAACCGGGCCGCCGACGGAAGTGCTGTCGGTCGCGCGCGAGGTGCTCGCGCTCGATTCAACGAACTTTTACGGAATTGAATCGGCGGCGATCGCGCTCGACTCGCTGCGTCGTCGCGACGACGCGGCAACGATGTGGCTTCGCCTGGCACGAACCGATACCGCGAATCTCGATCTCGTCCTTCGCGTGTCGTACGCGTTGTTCGACGGTGGAAACTCGCGCCGCGGCGAGCCGTTCATCACGGCGGCGGCGGATGCGCATCCCGACAACCTGCAGCTCGTGCAGCAGAAGTGGCGCATGGCGTACGAGAACAAGAGCTGGCCGCATGCGCTCGACGCGGGCGAAGTACTGCTCGCGCGCGACGTGAGCGCGCTTGGCGACTCGACGTTCTATCTGCACCTGGGCACCGCGTATCGTGCCGCGGGCAAACCGTTTAAGGCGATCGAGACGCTGGCGCACGGTGTGGCCGCGTTTCCGAAGGATGCGCGCATGTACTCGTTGTACACGCAGTACATCAAGGCCGAAGCGGATTCGGTGGTGCCGCGCGGACTCGCGCTGTTTCCGCGCAGCGCGGATCTGCTGGCGCTCAACGCCAAGGAGCTCCGCGCGCGCGGCAAGATTCAGGAATCGCTCGACGCCACCAAGCAGGCGGTGGCGCTCGACTCGACGATGGCGCAGGGGCAGCTGATGGTGGCGCAGCTCGAGCTCGAGCTCGGGCGGCCGGACAGTGCGTTGGCCGCGTTGCATCGTGCGATGGTGGCGGGTGAGGACACGACGCTCGTCGGGCAGTTCGCGCTCGCGAAGGGCAACTCGCTCTATCGCGCGGCGAGCGGCACGAAGGCGTCGGCGGACTTCGCGCTCGCGTACCGATTCCTCACGTTCGCGGATACGGTGCGCTCGTCGGTACAATCCAAGTTTCTCGTCGGCGCGGCGGCGCTCGGTGTCGCGCAGGCGGCGCTCACGGAAGCGCCGAAGGTCAAGGACAAGACGGAGAGCTGTCGCCTGGCGCGGCTTGGCGTCGACATGGTGCCGGTGGCGCGCAGTGGACTGCAGGCGGGCCAGGATGCGTTCGCGGAGGCGGCGAAGCAGTCGCTGGATTATCTGACGCAGCTCGATCCGTACGCGGCGCAGGCGTTGACGGCGTACTGTGAGAAGAACGACCAGATCTGAGAAGATCTGACCGGGTCTGTGACAGACGTCGTCAGACTCGGCCCAATCCGGTCGTTCTTTACTTCTTGCGTCCCCCAGAACTCCTAGGTACGATACCTAGGACTCCTTGGTAACCCCCATCGCCCATCGCCCAGCGCCCAGCGCATGACCACCGACTTCCTCAAAGGCACGCTCGATCTCATGATCCTCAAGACGCTCTCCTGGGCGCCCACGCACGGCTACGGCATCGCGCGCTGGATCGAGCAGTGCACCGACGACACCCTGTCGGTCGAAGAAGGATCGCTCTACCCCGCGCTACATCGCCTCGAGGAACGCGGGCTGATCGCCGCCGAGTGGGGCCTCTCCGAGCTCAATCGCAAGGCGAAGTTCTATCGCTTGACCGCCGCCGGGAAAAAGCAGTTGAAGGAGTCCCACGCCTATTGGGCACGTTTCGCCGGCGCGGTCACCAAAGTCCTCGAAACTGCGCCGGGAACCGTATGAATCGCAGTTGGCGACGCTACGCGCGCTTCTGGGGCGCGCGCGTCGACGCGGATGTCGACGACGAATTGGCGTTCCACTTCGAGATGCGCGTTCGCGACTACATGGCGCGCGGCATGAGCGAGCACGACGCGCGCGAAACCGCGCTGAACCGGCTCGGAAACCTCGGCTCGGCACGCGAAGCCTGCCTCACTATCGGCCATCGGAGACAACGCCGCGTGACTCGTACGCAGATTCTCGACGCGCTCGCGCAGGATGTTCGGTATGCGCTCCGCACGCTCGCCAAGCAAAAAGCGTGGACCGTAGTCGCGCTTCTCACGATGTCGCTTGGCATCGGCGCGAGTACGGCGGTATTCAGCGCCGTCGACGGCGTCATTCTCAACCCCCTGTCGTATCGCAACGCCAATCGCGTGGTGAGCATTTGGCGCGATGCCGCATCGGGGATCATGGTGACGCCGAGCGACGCGATGTTCGCCGCGTGGACGATGCGGGCGCGCTCGCTCGAGTCGATCGAGCGATACGGCACGAAGCCGATGACGCTCACCGGCCGCGGCGAGGCCGCAACGGTGAACGCCGGGCTCGTTCGTCCCAGCTTCGCCGAGTTCGCGGGCGTGCACATCATCGCGGGGCGTATGTTCGCGCCCGACGAGATGTTTTCCAACAACCGTCGCGTGGCGGTGATCGGCGAACCGATGTGGCGCGAACGCTTCGGCGGATCGGCGAATGTGATCGGCCAGACGCTGACGCTCGACGACAAACCGTACACGATCATCGGCATCGCGCCGGCGAACCTGCGCCTGCCGGCCCTCGACGCACCGACAACCGACGCGTGGCTGCCACTCGTCAAAGACAGCGTCAATCCCTTCAGCTTCACCATCGCACGGCTCAAGCGCGGCGTGTCGGTGGCGGCCGCCGAAAAGGAGCTGAATGCCATCGATGACCAGGAGCACCTGAGCGGCGATTTCGGTCCGAAGTTCGTCATCCGGCTCGTTCACCCCGGCGATCTGTCCACCACGCGTACCGCATTGTTGCTGCTTGCCGGCGCCGTTGCGCTTCTGCTGCTCGTCGCGTGCGCCAACGTCGCCCACCTGCTGCTGGCGCGCGGGGCCACGCGCGAACGCGAGCTCGCCATTCGCGCCGCCCTCGGCGCCGGACGCTGGCGACTCGCGCGTCAGCTGCTTACGGAGAGCACGGTGCTTGCGGCGGCGGGATGCCTTGGCGGTGTCGCGATCGCCTACGCCGGCGTCCGCGCGCTGGCCGTCGCGCGCCCTGATTCTCTGAGCGAGTTGTCCTACGCGCAACTCGATGCCCGTGCGTTGTGGGCCGCCATCGCGATGTCGGCGCTGGCAGGCATGGCGTTCGGATGCGCCGCCGCGCTGCATGCCATTCGCCGCGCGAGCCATGACGCGCTGCGCGCGTCGGCGTCCGGGACCGCGGCCGCGCGCACGCAGACGCTTCGCTCCCTGCTCGTGGTGAGTGAGATGGCGGTGTCGGCGGTGTTGCTCGTGGGCGCGGCGCTGCTCGTCCGCAGCGTCACGAAGCTCGAGCAAATCGATCCACACTTCGACGCACGCAACCTCTACGCGATGACACTGACGTTGCCGCACGACCACTATAGCGCGAGCAGCGATCGGTACAACTTCGTTCAGCGCGTCATGCAGAGTGCGGCCGCGCTTCCCGGCGTCACGGCCGTGACGGTCAGCAGCGGGACGCCGCCTCATCTCGGCGGTGTGTTCCTCGCTGAAGTTCGCACCGAAGACGGGGTTGCGGCGTCCGGCGCGGGTGAGGTCGTGCAGCCGTTGAACTTCGTCGTGGCGTCGTATTTTCAGACTCTTGGAATTCGTCTCACCGGTTCAACGTTCGGTGCGTCGCCAATCGAACAGCACGAAGTCATCGTCAATCGCGGCTTCGCGTCGAAGTACTGGCCGGGCCAATCGGCGGTCGGCCGTCGCTTCCGCTTCACCAGTGCCAACGACAAGCAGCCCGCCGATTGGATGACCGTCGTCGGCGTCGCGGACGACGTTCCGACGAACGGCCTCGCCGCTGATCTTTCGAGCCCGTTCGTCTATCGACCCATCGATCCGAAGCACATGAACACGCGCGTCGTCGTGAGCGTGCGGACGAAAGACGGCGTCGATCCCGTGCCGTCGCTTCGGCGTCTCGTCACATCGTTCGACTCGCGGATGGCGCCGCCTCCGGTGCAAACGGTCGAGAGCGATCTCGCACGCTCGATCTCGATTCAACGCTTCACCATGACGCTGCTGGCGGCGTTCGCGTCGCTCGCGGTGGTGTTGTCCGCCGTCGGCCTCTACGGCGTCATCTCATACATCGTGACGCAGCGTACGCGCGAGATCGGCATTCGCATTGCGCTCGGCGCCACACCGCGCCTCGTCGCGCGCGCAATCGGAACGCGCGCGCTCGTTCTGTCGGTGGCCGGGCTCGCGATCGGGCTGACGGCGTCGGTCTGGGCCACGCGGTTGATCCAGGGGCAGCTCTACGAAATTCGCGGCACCGACGCGGCCGCATACCTCGTGACGGGCTTGCTGCTGCTCGGAATCTCGCTCGCGGCGTGCGCGGTGCCGATGCGGCGTGCCATGCGCGTCGATCCCGTCATCGCCATGCGAGGGGATTGATCGCACCTGGTCATCCCGACCGCAGGCGCGTTGATCGCGCCTGTCATCCCGAGCGGAGGCGTGTTGATCGCGCCTGTCATCCCGAGCGAAGGCGCGCAGCGCCGTAGTCGAGGGACCCCCGTCCCGACGGAGGAGCCATATCTCTCCTCGGCGTACGGGGGTCCCTCGACTCGCTCACGCTCGCTCGGGATGACACACTCTCGCTCACGCTCGCTCGGGATGACAATGCTTCGTTTTGTAGCGTATTATGCCCGCTATGGTCGTCCTCCTCATTGTCGTTGCCGCGTTGGCGGCCGCATCGCTCGCCGCCCAACTGCTCCTCCTTTCCCGCAAGCCCGCCGTCGACCTGTCGCCGCTGCTGTCACGCCTCGACGCCGCCGAGCGGTCGAGCGAACGCCTCGAGCGCTCCCTGCGCGACGACTTCGCGCGCCAGCGTGAAGAGCTGCGCGTGCAGCTCGCATCCATTCGCTCCACGGTCGACGAACAACTGCAAGGCACGCTCGAGCGCCGGCTAGGCGAAAGCTTCAACATCGTCAGCGAGCGGTTGGAGCTCGTCCACAAGGGTCTTGGCGAAATGCAGTCGCTCGCCGCGGGCGTCGGCGATCTCAAGAAAGTTCTAACCAACGTCAAAACGCGCGGCACGTGGGGCGAAGTGCAGCTCGGCAACTTGCTCGAGCAAATTCTCACCCCGGCCCAGTACGCGCAGAACGTGTGTACCAAAGGCGAAGGTGCGGAGCGCGTCGAGTTCGCGATTCGCCTTCCCGGCCGCTCCGCCGAACAAGGTGCGAACGATCAGGTCTGGCTGCCGATCGACGCCAAGTTTCCGCAGGAGGACTACGCGCGTCTCATCGAGGCCGCCGAAGCGGGCGACGCTGCCGCGGTCGATCAAGCCTCGCGCGCACTCGAGCTGCGTGTGCGTCAATGCGCGCGCGATATCGCCGAGAAGTACGTGGCACCGCCGGGCACCACGGACTTCGGCATCATGTTCCTGCCGACGGAAGGGTTGTACGCCGAAATCATTCGCCGCCCTGGTCTGCCCGACGTGCTGCAGCGCGAGTATCGCGTGATGGTCTCCGGGCCGACGACGCTCGCCGCGCTCCTCAACAGTCTGCAGATGGGTTTTCGCACCCTCGCCATCGAACAGCGATCGAGCGAAGTCTGGACCGTGCTCGGCGAAGCGAAGACGGAATTCCGCCGCTACGCCGACGCATTGGAGAAGATCCGCAACAAGTTGCAGGAGGCGTCGAGCGCGGTCGACAAGGCTTCCGTGCGCACGCGGGCCATCGAGCGAAAGCTGCGCGGCGTCGAAGAGATCGAGCAGCCGCTGGTGTCATCCTGAAGCCCCCCAAATCGAGATTCTAGACCGGGTAAACCGTTCGGCGACTCGCCGGTACTAACTCGCCAGTCCAAGCGGTCGCAGTCCTTACGCCCACCCCACCACCGATGACTCCTCGCCGCCTGCTATTTCTGCTGGCGCTGGCCTGCGGCTCCCTGCTGCCCGCGCGTGTGCTTTCGGCTCAAACCGACGTTGTGCGCGGCCGAATCATTGGCCCCGATAGCCTGCCTGTCGAGCGGGCGAACGTCACCGTCACCAGCTTGAGCGGGAACGTGTCGCGCAACGCGCGCACGGACAAGAACGGCCGCTTCACCGTCACCTTCCCGGGCGATGAAGGCGACTACATGGTGACGATCGGCGCGCTGGGCTTCGCGAGCAAACGCTTCGAGGTGAAGCGCACGAACGATCAGGAGATTCTCGTCGCCGATGCGCGCCTGCAGCGTGTCGCCACCGAGCTCGATGCGGTGAAGGTCAACGCGCAGCGCCAACGGGTCGGACGAGACAACGGCTTGCCCGACATCGGCGGCAGCGAGCGCGTGATCAACTCGAACGCCGTCTCCGCCGACCAGATGGGCGATCTCGCCGCGCTGGCCGCGTCGATGCCGGGAGTGCAGATGATCCCCGGCGCCGACGGCGCTCCGAACGGCTTCTCGGTGCTTGGCGTCGGCGCGGACCAGAATTCGACCACGCTCAACGGCATGAACTTCGGCGGATCGAGCCTGCCGCGCGACGCGAACGTCATCACCTCGGTGATCACCACGCCGTACGACGTTTCACGCGGTGGATTCAGCGGCGGCCAGCTCAGCGTCCGCACTCGATCCGGCAACAACTACGTCATTCGCGCGTCGAGCGTGAACTTCGATTCGCCGAGCATGCAGTGGACCGACCCCGCGGCGCAGGCGCTCGGGCAGCGCTATCAGAACGTGTCGGTGGGCGGATTGTTCTCGGGTCCCTTCCAGCCCGACAAGTCGTTCTATTCGGTGTCGTATCAGGCCGGACGCCGCACGCAGGGTATTCAGAGTTTGCTCAACACCGGTCCGCTCGGCTTGCGGGCGGCCGGCATCGCGAACGATTCGGTCTCGCGGCTCCTGGGCATTCTGAACCGCTCGCACATTCCGAGCACGGTCGGCGGCATTCCGGGCGAGCGGCTCGGTGATCAGGCACAGCTCCTTGGCACTTTCGACTTCACGCCGCCGTCGTCCACGACCGGCCAGGCGTTCAACCTGATGGTCAATGGCTCGTGGTCGCGCCAGGATCCCTCGGGCATTTCGCCGATGGAGTTGCCGTCGCACAGCGGTGAGCGCAGCAATTACTTCGGCATGATCTCCGGCAAGCACTCCGGCTATTTCGGATTCCTGCTCAGCGAGACGTCGTTCGGATACAGCCAGATGGGCCTCAACGGGAATCCCTTCGTCGATCTCCCGAACGGCACGGTCCGCGTGAACTCGACGTTCGCCGACGCGCCGCAGAGCGTGCAGACGGTGTCGTTCGGCGGCAATCCCGGCATGAACCTGTCGTTCGGCACGAAGAGCGGGCAGCTGCGGAACCAGCTCGGCTGGTTCAGTGAGAACAACAAGCACAGCCTCAAGCTCACAACGGAGCTTCGCGCCGATCGATACTCGCAAAACCTGACGAGCAATCAACTCGGCACATTCTCGTTTTTGTCGCTCGCCGATCTCGATGCGGACCGGCCGTCGTCGTTCACGCGCCAGCTCTCGCAGTCGGCGCGAACGACAGGGCTCAACATCGCGAGCGTCGCACTCGGCGACTCGTATCGTCCGGGCGACAATCTGCAACTGCAGTACGGCTTGCGCGCGGACGGCACACGCTTCACGAGCGATCCGACGCTCAACCAGACGGTCGAGCAAGTGTTTGGCGCGCGCAACGATCACGTGCCGAACAAGATCTACTTGAGCCCGCGCTTCGGCTTCTCGTACGCGTACGGCGAGGCGCCGCAGATCGCCGCATTCCAGGGCGCCATTCGCGGCCCGCGCGCCAACGTGCGCGGCGGCATCGGCATCATTCAGGGTCTGCCGAACACGCAAACGCTGGGCACGGCGCTCGACAACACCGGCCTGCCGACCGGCGCGCAGCAGCTCGTGTGCGTCGGGCAAGCGGCACCGACGCCCGACTGGGCCGCGTACGCCGCGAGCGAAGCGGCCGTTCCCACGCGGTGCGCCGACGGCACCACCGGTACCGTGCTCTCGAGCACGGCGCCGAACGTCACGCTGTTCGATCGCAACTACGCCGCGCCGCGCGCGCTGCGGTCCAATCTGCAGTGGACCGGGATGTCGCTCGACAACCGGTTCGCGACGATGGTGGACTTCACGTACTCGCTCAATATGAATCAACCGAGTACGTATGATCTGAACTTCAATCCGTCGTCGCAGTTCGCGCTTGCGAACGAAGGCGGCCGGCCGGTGTACGCGCGTGCGTCGAGCATCGTCGCGCAGACGGGCGCGATTGGCGCGGGCGAAGCGCGCGTATCGCCGGTCTTCTCGCACGTCGGTCAACTTCGCTCGGACATGAAGTCGGAAACGAAGCAGCTGAGCGTGGGTCTTCGCCCGTTCAACTTCAGTTCCAACTACTCGTGGAGCCTGTCGTACGTCTATATGAATGCGCGCGAGCAGTATCGCGGCTTCTCGAGCACGTCGGGCGATCCGCTGGACGTTGCGTGGGGCCGTTCGTCGTTCGATTCGCGCCATCAGATCGTCTATTCGCTGACGTACAACGCGTTCAACATGATTCAGCTTGGCTGGTACGGCACCATTCGTTCCGGTACGCCATACACGCCGATCGTGCTGGGCGACATCAACGGCGACGGCTACTCGAACGATCGGGCGTTCATTTTCGATCCCTCGCACACGGCCGACACCGCGCTTGCCTCGGGCATGCGCTCGCTGCTCGCGTCGGGCTCAGGATCGGCACGCGACTGCCTGGCCCGTCAGATCGGACGCATTGCGGAGCGCAACAGCTGCCAGGGTCCGTGGACACAGACCGCCAACTTGAGCTTCTCGCTCTTGCCGCTCAAGCTGCGCCTGCCGCAGCGCGCCAACCTCACATTCCAGATCTCTAATCCACTCGGCGCCGCCGACGCGCTCCTGCATGGCGACGACCATCTGCACGGCTGGGGACAGGTGTTCGTGCCGAACAGCCAGCTCTTGTCGGTGCGGGGCTTCGATCCGGCAACGAATCAGTTCAAGTACGAGGTGAACCAGCGGTTCGGCGCGACCGCGTTGTCACAGAGTGTGATTCGCGCCCCCGTCACGCTGACGGCACTCATGCGGTTGGACGTCGGGCCGGCGCGCGAGCGTCAGGACCTGACGCTGGCGCTCGACCGCGGCCGCAGTGTCGGTGGCGCCAAGATCCCCGAGCAGATGCTGCGCGTGCTGTACGGCGGCGGCAGCATCCTCAATCCGATGGCGCAGATTCTTCGGAACGCCGACACGCTCGAGCTGAGCGCGACGCAGGCTGACAGCATCGCGGTGCTCAATCGCACCTATACCATCAAGCTCGATTCCATCTGGACGCCGGTCACGAAGTATCTGGCCGAGCTGCCGGACCGGTACAACCGCGACGAGGCGTACTATCGGTATCGTCTCGCGCGCGAGACGACGGTGGACGCCCTGATCAAGCTGGCGCCGGCGATTCACGGCTTGCTGACGCGGACGCAGCTGCGCCGGCTGCCGTACAACGTGACGCAGTATCTGGACACGCGATACCTGGCGTCGGTGCGTTCCGGCACGCAGGGGACGAGCCTGGCCTCGATGATGATGGGCGGCGGCCCGATGGCCGCGATGGGCGGTGGCGGCGGCGGCCCGACCGTGATCATGATGAAGACCGGCAATCCGTAGCCGATACCTATACTTTAATTGGACGATGAATATGAGAAAACTATTAACACTGGCGCTGGCCGCCGCACCCGTCGGCGCGCAGGCCCCGGCCGTTCGCCTGATCGCGGCGCCCGACGCGTCGTCCGCGCCGCTGTTCGGCGTCGCCGCCGCGGTGCGCGCGCTTCCCGGCGGGCGCGTGCTCGTGAACGACGTCGCGCGTCGGCAGCTCACGCTGCTCGACCCGACCCTCAGGTCGCCGACGGTGATCGCCGACTCCGTGAGCGGCACCGCGAGCTCCTACGGCACGCGCGCCGGCGGGCTCATCGCCTACACCGGCGACTCGACCCTCTTCGTCGATCCCGCCGGCCTGTCGATGTTCGTCATCGACCCCGCCGGCACGATCGCGCGCGTCGCGTCGGTGCCGCGGTCGCAGGACGCGGGCGCCATCGCGGGAAGCGGCGTGCTCGCGCTCGACGGAAAAGGACGCCTGGTGTATCGCGGCGGCATGAACATCATGCGCATGAGCGCCCCGCGAGGCGGAAACACCGGCAGCGGTCTGCCCTTCATGCCGGACTTCCCCGACAGCTCGGCGATCGTTCGCGTCGACCTCGCGACGCGAAAGCTGGACACGGCCGCCTATTTCAAGATCGCGAAAGTCAAACTGAACATCACGCGCACGGAGAGCGGAATCGGGTCCATGTCGCAGGTGATCGACCCGTTGCCGGTGATCGACGACTGGGCCGTGCTCGCCGACGGCTCGATCGCGATCGTCCGCGGTCACGACTATCACGTCGATTTCGTGCACGCCGACGGCACGGTGAGCGCCGGCACCAAGATTCCCTTCGACTGGCAGCGCCTGAGCGACGATGACAAGATCGCCGTGATCGATTCGGCGCGAAAAGCGGCCGAGGCGCAGGCAGCCGCCGCACCGAAGGACGGCAACACGGCGGCGAATACATTGGCTGGGGCCGTCGGCGGCGCCACGCAGCAGCGCGTCGTCATGAACTTCAGCACTGGCGGTGGCGGCGCTCCGGCGGGCGCGAAGGTCGCGGGCGCTGCGGGCGGCGGCACAACCGAATACGTCAACGCGTCCGACCTGCCGGATTACCGGCCAGCCTTCACCGCCTCCGCCGTGCGCGGGGACGAGGACGGCAACGTGTGGGTACGCACGACGGCCGTTCGCGGCGGCGCGGCGGGCGCGATCTACGACGTCATCAACAGTCGCGGGGAGCTGGTCGATCGCATTCAGATTCCCGCCGGCCGCCAGATCGTCGGCTTCGGTAAGAGCGGCGTGGTGTACATGGCGGCGCACGACGCGTCGGGGACGTGGATCGAGCGGACGCATCGCTAGGTGGAGCTGTTATCCTGAGCGCCGCAAGCGCGAAAGGATCTCATCCACGTCCGGGCAGCGGGATCATCCATCCGGATGAGATCCTTCGCTACGCTCAGGATGCAACGCCCCCACCACGGTGCGGGCGTTGCATTGCAATAGGCACATGAGCCGTGCCTACCCAATCCTTTCTCTGTCGCTGAGCCTGCTCGTCGCCGCCTGCGGCGATTCTCGAAGCGCCGCGTCGGAAAGCCGACCAGTCGCGAAAGACTCCGCCGCCGGCGACGTGAAGCTTGCTACTCGCGACACGGCGCGCGACAGTCTCCGAACGGACACCGCCGCTGCGAGCACCTCCGACACCGCGCACGCCAAGAACAAGAAGGCCATGCCGGACTCGGCGATCATGATCCAGCTCGCCACGCAGCCCAAGCTTCGCACGAAGGCCGACAGCATCTCGCTCGTCGCCTCGATTCGCACCGGCCTCAAGAATCCCGGCTGGCCGGTCAAGACACCGCCGCTGCTCGCGGGATCGATCTTGCCCGCCAAGCGCATCGTCGCGTTCTACGGCAACCCGCTCTCGAAGAAGATGGGCATCCTCGGCGAGATCCCGTACGATCAGATGCTCGCCAAGCTCGACACGGTCGTGAAGTGGTGGCAAGCGGCCGATCCATCCACGCCCGTCCAGCCCGCATTGCACCTGATCGTTTCCGTTGCGCAGGGCGCGCCGGGCAAGGACGGCATGTATCGCCAGCGCTCGGATCCGGACCTCATCGAAAAGATCTACGGTTTCGCGCACGCGCGCGGCTACATCACCATTCTCGACATTCAGGCGGGCAAGAGCACCATCGACTCCGAGTTGCCGGTGATCCTGCCGTTTCTCCAGCGGCCCGACGTGCATCTGGGCGTCGATCCCGAGTTCTACATGCACTACAACCGCGAAGGACGTATTCCGGGATCGAAGATCGGCGCGATGGACGCCAAGGACATCAATTACGTCATCGACCAGCTCGGCGCGCTGGTGACGAAGTACCACCTGCCGCCCAAGGTGCTGATCGTGCACCGCTTCACGACCAACATGTTACAGAACTCTGATAAGATCAAGCTCGACCCGCGCGTGCAGGTCGTCATCAACATGGACGGCTGGGGCCAGCCGTGGCTCAAGTTCGACACGTACGCCAAGTGCGAGGCGTCGGATCCCGTCGAATACACGGGATTCAAGCTCTTTTTTCACAATGACGTGAAGAAGGGCGACAAGCTCCTGTCGCCCATCGAAGTGCTGGCGTTGAGACCGCGGCCGATCTACATCCAGTATCAGTAAACTGTAAACTCCGCGGCGGCGTCAGCGCACGAACTCGTGCCACAGATTGATGCCGACCCCGATGACCATCGACGTCGCGCCGTTCACGAGCGCGACGCGCACCTTGTCGGGGCCGGTGTCCGGACGCCAGCTCGCCTGCGCGAAGCTGCCCGCGAACGCACCGACGATGCGCGGGACCGCCACCATCCGCTTCTTGTTCGGTAGCACGTCGCTGAAGCCCTGGGAGATTGCCCAGCCGATACGCGCGCCCGTGCCGTGGCACTCGCAGTGCGCGTAGTCGAGCGGCCGATTCATCGCCGCGGCAAGACCTTCCGTCACCCCTTCCTGAATCACGAACTCGCCGACGTTCGACGCGGCGCGCTTCCCGTAGCCGCTCCAGCCCTTGCCCCACTGCGCCGGACTGTCGCTCAGTTGATCGATGCCGGCAAAGGCCAGGCCTTCAGCCGTGCCGTACACCATGTCGCGCCCGAAGCGCGTCAGCCGCGTGGCCGAATCGGACCCGACGCGCGACTGAGCCTGTGCGGCACTGGCCATGACGATGGCGGCAACCGCGAATGATCCCGTTCTCTTCCACATGCGCCCGCTGATTGGCAATCCTCGCGCCGTGCGATCAGCGCCGCTGTGTCATTCCGAGCGAAGCGAGGAATCTTATGCGAGTTGTCGAGAGACGTTCCTCGATCGGGATACAAGATTCCTCGCCTGCGGCTCGGAATGACGGCCTACTTGAGTTCAGCGCAGCCCTTCGGTGCTTGGACGGCCTTCGCAAACGCACCGCACCACGCCGCAACCACCTGCCGAGCCGTCTCGGGCTCGCGAAGATAGCCGACCAGCTCGTGTGGATCCGGCTCATCGGCCGGCGGCTTCGACGCGATGTCGTGATTCGCGGCCGTCACCGATGTCGCGAACGGATCGCCGTCGTTGCGGATGTTGATCCAATCCGCGACGCTGACCGGCCGCGCCAGGGAATCGCTGTCGTCGCCGCCGATCAACAGATGCCGCAGATCCGGCGAGCCGAGCGGCGATCCAAGCGTGAGCAGCGTCCGGACGGTTCCGGTGTCGCGCGCCGCGGAAAAGTAGTCATACGCGACGAGCGACCCGAGGCTGTGCGCGACGACGATCACCGGTCGCCCTTCGCTCCGAGCACGCAGGATCGCGCTCGACAGCCGATCCTCGGACGCGCACCGTTTGCGCGCATCGCTCAGGAACGCGGCGTCGCCCGCCAGGTCGCGCATCTGCGCCGCCGTCTCCTTGTCGTCGACCAACTTGGACAGCGCGCCAAACAACCCGCCGGCGACGGACGCGACGGTCTTGAGCCCTTCGTCGCTTCGGCCCGCACGGAGCGCGCGCGGATCGTTCGCGGGATAGTCACAGCCGGCATCCGACGACGGATCGAGCACATCGGCATACCACACGACGCGCACGTCGCTTTCCTCGAGCAGCGGCGCCTTGGTCAGCGTCGATGCGCCGGTGCGCAGGCCGTCCATCCACAACTTCCTCGTCAGCGCCGTATCGCGGTCGATCATCCCGCGACCGTGAACGAGCAGCACGAGCGGCCGCCCACGATCGGACTGCGCCGGCGCCGCTTGGGCCGCGACGAGAAGGAGTATCGCCAGGAGAAACCGCATCATTCTCATACTACCCGCTCGCGCCGCGCGGTGTTTCGCTCAGGCAAAAACGCCGACCTGTCCGCCGGTGTGCCAGAAGAGGACGGTTTCGTCCGGACGGAAGCGTTCCTCGCGCACGTAGGCGATCAACGCGCCGAGCGCCTTGGCGGTGTACGTGTGATCGACGAAGAATCCCTCGCGCCGCGCCGCAAGCTCCTGCGCCTCGCGCGACTCGTCGGTCGGCGCGCCGTACCCGGCGCCGACCCGGCGGTCGTCGACCTCGATCGCGCCGTCGAATGATTCCATGCCTTCGATGCCACGCACGATCTCACGCACGGTCCGCTGAATCGCCTCCGACGGATCGTCCGCGCTCACGCCGATTACGCGCGACGTCAGTCCGGCGAGCGCCACGCCCGCGATCAACCCGGCCTGAGTACCGCCCGAGGACGTCGCGTGTACGATGACATCGGGCTCGATGCCCTGCTCCTTCAACTCGCGCACCGCGTGCACGAATCCGAGCGCGCCGTACGACGTGGACGCGCCGAGCGGAATGAGATACGGATTTCTCCCCTCGCGCCGCAGGCGCTGCATCACGCGCTCGCACGACTCGGCCCGCTCCGCGCGCGACGGGATGTACTCGATCTCGGCGCCCAGCAGCCGGTCGAGCAGCGCGTTGGCGGTCGGCCGCTCGGGCGGCTCGCCGTTGATGATCAGCACGCATCGAAGGCCAAGCTGTGCGGCGGTCGCGGCCGTCGCGCGGGCGTGATTCGACTGCACGCCGCCGAGCGTGACGATCGTATCCGCGCCCGCGTTGATGGCTTTAGCGATCTCGAATTGAAGTTTTCTGATTTTATTGCCGCCGAACCCGAACGGGATCGTGTCGTCGCGCTTGACGACGAGGCGTGGGCCGCCGCCCAGGACATCGCGCAGGTGCTCCATCGCGTGCGCCGGCGTTGGAGCATGGAGCAGCCGGTGAAACGACGCGTCGAGCGGGGCGGTCACTCTTCACCCGTCGATGGCGGGCCGCCGGAGCGCGCGACCTGATCCGCCTTGATCTTGCCGGGGTCGAATCGCCGCGCACTGCCCAGCATCTTGTCGATCGTGTCGTCGAAGTCGGCGGTGGGCTTCCGCATGAATCGCAGCGGGTTGATGCGCGCCACGACGAACGCCTTGAGATACGGACTCTCCAGGCCTTTGGCCTTCATCGCCTTCACGGCTTCGTTCACCAGCTCGTTGAGCTCCAACAGCTTCTCGGCACGCTCGCGCCGCGTCAGAAGCGCGTTCGGCAGCTTGCTCCCGAGAAACTTGTCGCAGCGTTTGAGGACCGGGTGATACGCGCCGCCAGAGAATCGGCCGTTCTGCTGATAGCAGAGCCCGAGCGTCACGAGCGCCGCTTCCTCGAACTCCACCGAGAACTCGCGCTCCGGACGGTCGTCGAGCACCGACAACGCCTCGGCGAGGCGCGCCACTTCGAGCGCGCGCTCGCGGAGGTTGTGCGCTTTCTCGGTATTGAGCAGCAGAATGCGATGCGCGACTTCAGGCTCCGGCACCACGAGCGCGACGATCGACTTGGCGCCAAGCTCTTTCATCGCGCCAAGGCGATGATAGCCGTTCGGCGACCAGTATTTGCCGCCGCCCGCCGGCACCGCGATCACGGGATCGAGATAGCGATCGAGTTTGTCGATCGCGTTCGCGACGCGGCCGACGTGCGCTTCGGACAGGTCGCGCTGAAACGGCGTAGGCTCGACGGCGTCGATGGGCAGCGCGGCAAGGATCTGCCAGTGTCCGCCCAGCGGATCGCGATACGTCGCGAGCGTAGCGCCGCCGTCGTCTTCGATCGTGCGGCCGAGTGTTTCGACGGACGTGGGTGCCGCAGCGGAGGCAAGCCGGCGCGCATCGAGACCGCGCGAGGCGGCCGGCGCGACGGCGCGCTTCTTCTTCGCGCGTTTTTTTGCGGTGGCCATGGCGGATAGATGCAGGCGTCGAGGACGGCGGTCAAGCTGGCGGTACAAGCTCGAAGACGCCGATCGGCTGCGCGTCTTCGCCCTCGCCGACGATCCACTTCGTCATCCCGACGCGCCAGTGCTGCGACTCGAGCGTCTCGAGCAATCCAAGGCTGAACTTGCGAAAGGGATCGGAGACGAGAATGCGGCCGCCTGCCGCAAGGTTGCCGTTGAATAGCCGGTGCAGACGATCGTGCATTGTGTCCGAGTAGAGAATGTCGGCGCCGATGATGAGGTCGTAGCGCTGCACGTCGTCCCACGTCGACCAATCAGCGGTGCGATACTCGATGCCGCGCGCGCCATTCCGCTCGCCGTTGCGGCGGCAGAGGTGCATCGCGACGTCGTGGTTGTCGGTCTGCGTCACGCGCGCGCCGAACGTCGACGCGACGATGCCCGGTAATCCAGTGCCGGCTCCGAGCTCCAGCACCGTCTTGCCGCGCAACGCATTGCCCCGCGATGCCAACTCGTGCGCGAGTGCGATCGCCGACGGCCAGAGCGCGGCGCCGTAGGGTATACGATCGTGATTCGTACCGAGGAAGATCTGCTCTTCCACCCAGCTCATGAGCGCCGCCGTATGCAGAATGCTCCACTCGCGTCCGCCGACGCGCAGGCTGCACTCTTCGAGGTCAAAGTCGCCGGCGGTTGTCGTGAGGCGCTCAGCCATGCGCTCTGCCATGCGCTCTGCCATGCGCTCTGCCATGCGCGACGTGACCGAGAAGCAGGCGGTAGCCGGCGCAATCGGCGGCTATGAGAATTCTCTGAATTTCCGCGTGGTCGAATTCGGCGGCGACGTCGGCGAGCGGCGGAAAGCGCGGTAAATCTCGAGCAAGCATCCCCGGAAAATAGTCTTCCATCGACCAGAAGCCGGCATGATCGCGATCCCACGTCATCCCCACCACGCGGGACCGCACCACACGCCGGCACTCGGCCAGCCCGCGACGCCAGTCGCTCCAGTGTCGCCGATGGCCGTACGGATGAGTGCGGCGAAGCGTGGGTCGGCCCGACGGCGCGCGGTGTAGCCGGTTCCGATAGTGTCGTAGATCGTCATCGTAGACATCGGTTATGTTGAAATCATGATTCGGCCCGCCGCACTGTCGTCCGGCACGAGTACGGCGATTGCAACGTGTGGGGCGGACAGCGTCTTCAGGGGCGCGGCTGCCATCACGGCGGTACAATAGCATGCGACGTTCGACGACGGTTCGGCTTTGTGCGTTGGTTGCGGCGACCGGTGCCATCGGCGCGATTGCGGCCGGCTGCTCGGCGGACGCGACGCTTCCGGGTCTGAGAGGCGGCGCCGACACGAGCGTGGATTGCTCTCTTCAATCGATCACCGTAAGCCCGCCTTCAATCACACTCACGGTTGGAGACACCGCGGTGTTCGTCGCGGTCGTCCCGGTGTGTGGTACCACGTCCGCGTCCAATGCGTTCACGTGGCGATTGAGTGACAGTTCCATTGCGACCATCGCAGTGCGCGGTGATAGCGCGGTGTGGCTGCGCGCGCGCAACCCGGGTACAACGACCCTCATCGCGTCGCCGAATGCCACTCCGGCGGTGCAAGGCGCGGCCGCGGTCAACATCGTGGCGGCGGTGCACTAACACGCCGCCTGTCATCGCGAGCGAGTGAGCGCGGCGAGCGAGCGCGGCGAGCGAGCGCAGCGAGCGAGTCGAGGGACCTCCGCCCCGACGGAGGAGCCGCATGCAGTCCTCCGCTGAGAAGGGGGTCCTTCGACTTCGGCGCCGCGCGCCTCCGCTCAGGATGACATGCGCGGCGGCTTTGCGTCAGAACCTGAACAAATACGAATACTTGACGAAGAAATAATCCGAGGATCGAATCAGCGGCTGAAACGTGAAGCGCTCATTCGGATCGGGCGGACCGTCCGCCCGCGAACCGTACCCGACGAAGAACACCGTGCCGGGATTCGGCTGATATGAGAACAGGTAATCTCCGCGCACCGTACCGCTTCGCATCGCGATCGCCTTCTGCCCATTGATGATCAGCGGAAAGAACGTGCGCGTCTCGTCGCGCAGGTCGGAATGCTCGGACAGATCGTACTCGCCGACCAATCGCAAGAACATCGAGCGCGTCAACTGATACTCGGCCTTGAGCCGCGGAATCATGTTGCGCCCCGCCAAGCTGCCGTCGCTCCGCCGCCAGTAATCCTGATAGTCGAAGTTCCCGGTGAGACGAATGCGATCCGTCGGCCGGAATGTCAGCGCCGTCGACAAATAATCGATGTTCGCCTGCGCCCACTCGAAGAAGTTCTCGTCCTGCCCGCCGACATACAGCATGGTGGCGTTGAAGCGCGACCACTGCGGCGTCGCGAGCGTGAAGACATAATCGCGATTGGGAATGCGTCCGACGCCGACGAACGGCACCGTGTCGACCGTGGCGCCAACCGTCCGCTCGATCTGATAGCTGCGGTAGAGCTGCGTATCGTAGCCGAACGTCTCCCAGTAGACGCCCAGGCCCGTGGTCCATCCGCCGCGCAGGCCGGCGCTGCCCGAGAGGTGGAACTTCTTATCCTGCGCATCGCCGTGACGCGTGAAGTGCGTGTACTGCCAGGTGTCGTCGTACAGGATGTCGCCCGTCAACGTCTCGAACAGCTTCCCGCGCTCGTTGAACCACGTGCCGCGCTGATCGGCCGCGCCGTGAACGATTCCGTTTCGCGAAATGAATCCGCTCGTCGTGATGAACTTGTCGCTGATGCCGCTCAGGCTGTAGCGCAGCCCCAGCCGCTTTCCATTGCGCGCCAACGTTCCCGACCACAGCGGCGCATTGACCGCGACGTCGTGCGTCTTGTCGAACGACTCCGCGTATTGGAACGAGCCGTTCCACACCTGCGCGAACAGAAGCCGGCCGTCGACGTCGGCGACGCGATTGTAATCGCCGCCGACCGCGCGGTCGGTGTACGCCATGCCGATCCGCGACTGATCGCCGACGTCGCGCTGCGCACGGAGGATGTTGTACGTCGTCTGATAGCGGCCGTTGAACGACAGGCTCGGATCGTCGTTCGCGCTCAGGAATCCAATGTTGGTGCCGGCCATCTTGCCGGTGATCTTCGTCGCCAGCTCCGGCTTGGCGATCCGCCTGGTGTAGATCAGGTTGTTCGGCACGCTGAACTGCTCGAGCCCATCCAGGAAGAACGGCCGCTTCTCGGGGAAGAACAGCGCCTGGCGTGGATCGATCACGAACTGCCCCGCGTCGGATTCCACCTCGGCGAAGTCGGGCCGAACGGTTCCGTTGAGCGTGAGATTGTTCGTGATTCCCCACCGAACGTTCGTCCCGAGCTGCGGTCGCGTGCTCTCGTACCTCCAGCCCGCCGGCGACGGCGCCCCCGTGGACTTCCGCGTCACGAACGGATTGACGTCGAGCACCAGCCCGCGATCGAACCCGCTCAATTCATCCAGGCTCCCACTCTGGCCGAGGAACGAGGAGCTCGAGCGTTTGGCCGGCGCCCAGGAGTCCTCGAAGCCGGAATGCTGGACCTCGCGCACGACGTTGAAGTCCCAACTCTGGACATCAGAGGATTGGTATTTGAGACTTTTAAACGGAATCCGCAGCTCGACCTCGTAGCCGTACTCCGTCACGCGTCCTTTGGACGCGAACACGAAATCCTGGCTCAGATCGGGGGCCGTGCGGCCGGAGAGCGTCGGTGTCCATCCGCCGCCCGACACGGTCGTCTCGACGATCGTGCCGTCCATCTGAATGCCCAGCGGATTCACCGCGAACACGTACGCCTGCCGCTGGTCGTGAAACGTGCCGATGAGCAGCTGCACGTTGTCGTCGGCCGAGATCTTGTCGCGATCGGCGAGCGAGGCGTGCGGCGGACCGTGCGCCTCGAACGCGCGAATGCCGACGTAGAGGGCCGTCGGCGAATACCACAGCAGCACGTGCGTCGAATCGGACGCGGGCACCCCGTCCTGCGGCGCGAACTGCGAGAATCCGGTGAGCAGGGCGGCGCGCTGCCACACCGGTTCGCTCAAATCCCCGTCGATGACAACGTTGGCGGAATCCGCCGATACGCGTGGAATGCGAACGTGCAGCTCATTCGCGCGTCCGACGAACGTCGCGTCGGGCGAAGGCCGCCGCGGCGAGGGCGCCGCGAACGCCGACACGAGTGCCAGCGCGAGGGGGAACGAGGGGGACATGGCAGACATACTATGTCGAATCGCCGGGCCGTCCGCCAACCTCCGATGTTCGAATTGAGCAAGGATTTCAGGGTGTCTTGTCGCCAACGGTGTATCCGAAACGACGACGGGCCGCTCCGCGCGACCCGTCGTCGTAATACTCAACGCCTTCCGTTTACCGCACCGTTCGATTCGCCTTGTTCGCGTTGCTGATCTGCAGGTCGAAACCATTGGGCGTCGTGGTATGATAACTCTTATACAACGCCTTCTCGTCGTGAATGTCGCCCTTGCCGCCCGTATCCGGCCGCGCGCTCAAGCCGCGCTTCGTCAGTTCGGCCGCCACGGCATCCGTGTCCCACGGCGTGATGCCGAAGGCGATGTGGTCGATCGATGCCTTGGTCGCGTTGCCTTGACCGGGCGGACGACCCGCCGCGGCGCCGCGCGCGCCGCCGCCGCCGCGAATGATGATGTTGCCCAGATCGCCGATCTCGGTCTCGTTCTGGCTGCCTTCGTCGCCCGTCGGCTTCCAGCCGAGCAGCGCTTGATAGAACGCGGCGCTTTCCTTGTAGTTGGGGCACTGGAACGAGATGTGGTCGAGCCACACGGTTTTCCAGTTCGTGTTCTCGAATGGCGCCGGCTCGGAGAGCTTGATGCCCGAGCCGCCGTGCACCTTGGCCGCGTCGGAAATCTTGAGCGTGAAGCCGCCGGGATCCGTGATCATGAAATACTCGGACGAGCCCGGGCCGTCGTTGCCACGCACCGGGTTGAGCCCGCGCTTCTTGAGCTCCTCTTCGACTTTGCCGGTGTTCCACGGCTCGATGCCCCAGCAGAACGAATCCCACACCGCGTTGCGCGGCGCGCGCTGTCCGCCGCCGCCCCTGCCGCCGCGACCGCGACCCGCCGCGCTGTCACCGGCCGCCGGCGCAGGACGCGGCGGCGGAGGCGGCGCCTGGTAGCCGCCGCGAATCACGACCTTGCCCACGTCACCCATGCCGAGAACGGCCTTCGTGCCGTCGTCGCTGAGCACCTTCCAGTTCATGAGCGCCGCGTAGTACGCCACCTCTTTCTTGTAGTCCGCCGCCGCCATCGTGAAGTGATCCAGCGAGACGGTTCTCCATCCCGTTGAATCGAACGGCGCCTTGGCTGGTATGGTGTCGCACCCCGCTGCTCCCGCCTGACCGCCGCAGCGGCCCTGGCTGAACAACGACATCGGCACCGCGGAGCCGACCGCGGCCAGTCCGAGCGCCTGCAACAGTTGGCGACGCGAGAGCACGCCTCGGTCGAATTCGTCGAACAGCTCCGTCAGCGGTTCATCCATGGGCTCAATCCTCAGGGCGAGGTGCTCAAATGATCGATCGAAATCCGGCTGAATTACTCTGAGTCATCGCGTGATCTACGCGGGAGAGTATGGCCCGCGTTGACGGGCACTCGCAAGGCGGCGTTCGTCATCCCGAGCGCCGGAGTTCGTCATCCCGAGCGCTAGCGAGGGATCTTTCTTCCCGATAGAGAGCCCTCTGCCAAGAGGCTAGATCCCTCGTCGCTTCGCTCCTCGGGATGACAACGGGCTCGCTCCTCGGGATGACAACGGGCTTCGCTCCTCGCGATGACAACGGGGCTTCGCTTCTGGCGTGACGCCCATCACCCCGCTAAAACCGCGCGCTCACGTAGACGATGCTCGCGTCCCCGGTCTGCGCCGGCACCACCCGCGGCGGTCGCGGCGGAATCGTGACCCCGGGAATCGGCGGCAATCCCATCCGCCGCGCGGATACATCGACGTCAATGGATTTGCCGGGCGGAATCGCCAGCGAAAAGACCGCGCCGCTGTCCGGCACATTCCAGAATTGGAATTGCCACGTCGGGGGGTGATACCGAAAGCGCGTCGTATCCACCACGCGCGCGTCGATCGCCACGCGGCCCACTGCTGCACCCCAGGCGCGCACGATCGCGCCGGTCGTTCCCGGCGGCACGTTCAGTCGGAACACGACGCGACGCGCGTTGTCGATCACGGTGTCGCGAATGTACGTGAGCGTCGGCGCGCTCAAGCCAACCGCCGTCACCGGTTTTCCGGTCAGCACGCCGCCAAACTCGCTGATCCCCCGCGTCCACGCCGGCGCGCGACGCGCAACCTTAGCATCCGCCCCGATCACGGACCGCGTCCAGTCGTCCGCCGCTCGACCCAGGCTACCGAGCCACGCTTCGTGCGTCGCCGCGTTCTCGACATAGAGCAGCGACGTCCCAATCGGATGATCGGCACTCGGGCGAACCGTCGCCAATCCGATCGCGGCAACGACCACCGCCGCCGCCGCGATGCTCGCATCCACCTTCCATGACGGCGACGCGCGATCGAGCAACGGCGAGACGAGCCACGTCATCAGCGCGGTCAGCACGCCGAGTGCGATCGAGCCCGGGACGCTCAAGCCAAGCATGATGACGGCCGTCGCGTATGCGAATCCGGCGAGCATGAAAAGGGTCATCGCCGCCGCGATCCATTCCGCCACCGGATGCTTCGACCGCGCCGCGATCAGCGCGAACAGGAGCGGCCACGTGAAGAGGTAGCTCACGCCCGGCGCCACAATCGACGCCAACAGCGACACCGCCAACCATACGAGCAGTACGCCGCCGTACGCGCCGCCGCGCCGTGCGCGGATGACGTGATACGCGGCGAGATTGATCGATACCATCAGCAGCGCGAGCGCCGCGGCGTAGATCCCGCTCCACCGGGCCGCGCCGCCAAGGTTCACGAATCGCGAGATCGTGACGCTCACGGCGAGCGCAATCATCATGGCGACGGCGCCGATCAGCGAATCGCGCCAGATCGGCCGCACCAGGACCACGGTGAGTACCAGCGCGACGATCGCGAGCGGAATCGCGAACCACTGTGGATACACGATCAGCCCGAGTCCCGGCAGATCGAAGAACACCGCATCGCCGGTTTTGGGCCGCGGCAGGTCTTCATTCGCGATACGCGTCGCGACGCGCAGCATCTGCTGGCCGTGATGCTGCAAGCTGCCGGGATTGAGATGCGCGACGTCGTCCCGCGTCGTGTGGTATCGTTGGACGCCGTCCGCGAACGCGAAGTTGAGCGCCGGAACGCCGAGCAGCGCGAGCTCCGACAGATCCGTGTCGTTGGGCAGCACTCGATAAATCTTCGTGAACACGGAGCCCGCGGTGACGTCGCGCGCCGCGCGCAGTTGGCGAACGGCGTCGAGATTCCCCGGCCCCGTCTCGAACATGAACGAACGGCCCGTCGTTCCACGCGCTTCGAAATTGAGCGCGAACGCGACGTCCTTCGCCCACGGATGCTCGCGCACGAAGGCCGCGGCGCCGAGCAGGCCGGCTTCCTCGCCGTCGGTGAAGAGCGCGATGATGTCGTGCTCCAGCGGCGCCTTCCGCGCGCGAATGGCTCGAATCGCCTCGAGCAGAGCGGCCGTGCCGGCGCCGTCGTCGCTCGCGGCGGGGCCGGCCTCGACGCCGTCGTAATGCGCCATGAGCAGCAGGGCCTTGCCCGTCGACGAGCTGCCGGGGATGTACGCCAGGATGTTCTGGACGCGGCCCGCCTCCTGATAGCGCGTGCCGATGGCCGTCGTGACCTGCAGCCTGGGGCGCAGGCCCATGGCGTTCAGTTGCGCCATCACGTAGTCGCGCACACGATCGTGGTCCGCCGAGCCGATTGGATGCGGCCGCACCGCGATCTGCTCCACGTGGCGCATCGCACGCTCGGCGGAGAAGACCGTGTCCGATGCGGTCGCCGGGACAGGCGACGGCGGGCGGGAAACGCGGAGGATCGACAGCGCGACCAGCGCGATCAGTCCGACTGCCGTGGCGAGACGTCGTAGCATGTTGGTCGCATGTTGGTCCTTGCGCTTGTCGGACGATGCACCATTCTACAAGCATGTCCGTAAAGACAGTACTAGTGGTCGACGACCACGAAACGACCCGGCAGACGATCACCCGCATGCTCGAGGCGGGCGGCTTCGAAGTGCGCACGGCGAAGAACGGCGTCGAAGCCCTGGACCGCCTGGCGCGCGAAGCGAGCGAGATCGACATCGTGCTCTCCGACGTCACCATGCCGGAGATGGGCGGCATCGATCTGTCGTATCAGATTCGCGAACATTATCCAGCGATGCCCGTCGCCCTCGTCTCCGGCGACGTGAGCGATCTCGAACGCAGCATCATCGGCCGCCAGGACGTGCCGTTCATCAAAAAGCCGTTCCACGCCGAGTCGCTGTACAGCGCGGTGAACGAAGCCATTCGTCGTCACACGGCGCGGCAGACCGAGACCTGAACGGGCCTGAAAAGAAGAACGGCGCTGCATCGCTGCAGCGCCGTTCTGAGTTTTCACGCCGGACCTTGGACGATCACGCCTTGTTGAACGTCTGCTTGGTCTGCATCGACTGACCCATCATGCTGGCGCTGGTGTCGATGGTGAGCACCTTGCCCGCCGCGTCGAGCGAGTAGCGATCCGTGCGTTCGATCGCCTGGCCCTGCATCTCGGCCTTCGTCTTGATGACGAGCGTCGAACCGTCCCAGTTGGCGTTCGACGTCATTTCGAGCGACTGGCCCATCTGGCTGACGGTGTTCTTCGAGTCACTGCCGTCGAGGTTGTACGTGACCGTGATTTCCTGCGGGCCGGTCATTGTGGTCGTCATCGACTGCACCTGCTTGAGCGTCTTGGCATCCTGCGTGATCGCCAGCGATGCCTTGCTGATCATCGCGGCGGCCTGCGGCTCGAGCTTGGTCATGTCCAGGTTCCACGTTCCCGTGAAATCCGGGTGGGCGGTCTGAGCGTGCAGCGGCGCGGAAGTAGACGCGACGGACGCAACGGCGGCGAACAACAACACGGCAAGACGACGCATGGAAACTCCAATGAGGTGGGAATTACTTCTTCTTTGACGCCGCGTCGCGGAAGATCTTCGACTCTCCCTCGTACGCGAACTTGACGTTGGCGCTCTTTTCGACCTGCGTGATCGCCAAACCGCTGGAGTCGATCGGGACATCTATGGATGCCATACGATCGAGCAACGACAGGTCGGGCACTTTCACGTCGTAGTTGAACCATCGGGTCAGCGCCTCTACGACCTCGCGAAGCTGCTTGTTTCGCACGGTCACCCGGCCGTCGACCCAGCCAAAAGACTCCGCACGCGCGTCATCGGTCACGGGATGAATGCCGGTCGCGTCGGCGTGCATTGCCTGGCCCGCGGTCACGACGGCCTGGGCCTTTGGCGTCTTGACCGTGACACTCCCTTCCTGCACGAGAATCGAGGGCGTGCTGTCCGCTGAGAATGTCGAGATGACGAACTTGGTTCCCGTGGCGATGAAGTGATATCGGTGCGCCACGACGCGGAACGGCAGCTTCTGCCCGGGCGCGACCTCGAACGCCGCGGTGCCTTCGATCCTGATGACACGGCTCTTGGAGCCGAACTCGTCCGGCTCCCAGTAGCTCGTGTTCGGACCCATGCGCATCTTGGTGCCGTCGCGCAACGTGGTCGACCCGAACTGTCCGGCCGGCGAGGTGACTGGCTGCGTCTGCGAGTTCGCGACGATGGCGAGGGCCGCGTCGTCTTCGCCGAGCCGGTCGACGTACATCACGCCGGCAACGGACGCGACGAGCGCCACCACGCCGATCGCGAGCGGAATCACCCAGCCCGGTCGCTTCGACATCTGCTTCATGTGCGCCGCGGCCTCGTGCCGACCGGCGTCCGCGGCCGCGCGATGCGCCTCGGCCGTTTCGCCGGTCCCGTGCAGCGCCCTGTCGATCTGTCCCCAGACGTATTCGGGCGTCTCGCGGTCGGCCGCGAGGTCGTGCGCTTTCGCGGCGGCGCCGCCGACCGCGCCGAAGCGGCCGCCGGAATGGCGCCGGCTCAGCGCGCGCGCGGCGCCATGACGGATCTCATCTGAGAGAATACTCTTTAAATGATCCTCATTGCCCAACGTGGCGCGCTGGCCCCAGGCGTTGAGGAACGCCGTCTCCACGACGCGCGGCGCGTGCGCGGCGGCTTCGCCAAGTTGCGTTTTCGCGCTCGCCAGGCATTGCGCGAATTCGGCATCGAAGGCGCGCTTGAGCGCGGCTTCGTCGGCAAGCGGGCCGGTGAGTGCACTCGTTGGAGTCAGCGAACTGGGCGAAGCGGTGCTGCGTGCATCCGGCGTCGACATGCGGCCTCCAAGGCCTCGGTGTGCCTCTATCATGCGCCCGGGAAACGTCCGCGCAAGATGGCATTGCCCGACGGATTGAAGGTTACCGACGGCTACGGCTCGTACTTCGCGTCACTGCCCGGCCGATAGGTGCGGCCGCCGTCCCGCCGAATGTCGTCCAGGTTCCACAAGACCGGCTTGAGCTCCCCCCGCGCGAACATCGCCGCCTGATCGGAATACCACGGCGAGTAGGGATGCGGGCTTTCGCCGTAGGCGAGGATGGAGAACGCGCGCGGCTCGTCCGCGAACTCCACGGCGAGAATCCATCCATCCGATCCCGTCGCGACGAGCTTTCCGTCCGCCGCCGGTGCGTAGGTCAACACGCGAAAGCAGCCTTCGTCGCTGGCACAGCCGCCCACCGGCACGTCGACGTCGCCGCGTCGCACGCGATGCACGTCGCCCCACGCGACGTCCACCGATCCGTAGCGCTGGATCACGTCGGTCACGGCGCGACCGAATACCACGGCGGCTCGGGCCGGATTGCGCAAGCCGCGCGGCGTGGTCAGCGGCTGCGCCGGATCCCAGAGGACGGCGAACGAGCTGTCGCCGCGAACGTCATACCGGCGCCACCACGTGTCGAACAACACGCCGCCGCGCGAGTCGGGCGCCGCCGTGCGATCCCACTGCTCGAGCACTTCGAGCCCGCGCGCCACCTCACCGGTGGGATGCGACGCACGCACCGCCGCGATGAGCTCATCCCCAATCCGCTCCGCCAACAGCATTCGATAGGAGTGTTTGAGCGTGATGATCTCCTCGAGGCTCATCTTTCGATTGTTGTGAATGAGCGAGATCGCGAGCTGGCTCCGCAGTCCCAGATGCGGCGGCGGGAAATACGGCGGATACCCGCGCGGATCGAGCGGCTGGAACATGTTCGTGTAATACGGCGCGTCGTTCTCGTTGTGTATGTAGCCCCAAGGCGGGTTGAGGAACTGCGGCAGCGAGTCGTACGGCACGAGATGCGTCCATGCGTCGGTGGTCTCGCGGACCGGAATCGGCATCGAGTCGCCGGTGGGCGGATGCGGCAACGACGGGAGCGACGCGTTCCAGACATAGTAGATGTTGCCGTCGACGTCGGCATACGTGAAGCTCGAGTTGATCCGCGCGCGCATGCGCATCGCGGCTTTCCATTCGTCGAGCGTTCCCGAGCGCATCATGCGCAGGAACTGTTCGCCGCCGCGATACTCCATGTCGTTCGCGGCCTTCATCACGTACAGCGTGGTTCTCGTGCGTTTGACGACCGGACCGAGCGATGTGCGGTACAGAACGACGCTGTCCTTGCCCATGCCAGTCGCCGTCTTGAACTCGGCGACGACGGTCTGTTTCGACAGCGCGTGTGTCTTGCCGTCGAGCACGTACCGCATGGAATCGGCGGCGTCGGTCTCCAGCGAGTACAGCTGCCAGAGGATCGGATCGTTGTTGGTGGTAGCCCAGCCGAGGTACGGGTTGAATCCGCCGACGACGGTGAATGGGCCGCCGATGCGCAGGTCGCCGTAGAAGTTCAGCAATCCCGGAATGATGATGTGTGCTTCGTAGTAGCCCGCGGTCCACGCGAGGTGCGGGTTGCGCAGCAACACCGCGTGCCCGGACGTCACTCGGCTCGGCGCGAACGCCCAGGCGTTGGATCCGTCGTTGGGATCGGCGTGCGGCGCGACACCAGTCGGCGGCGCGAAGCGCGAAGCCTGATTCGTCGGCGGGACCTCGACGTCTTTCGCGAGGACGTCGTAGCCCGTGAAGTTGGGCCGGAATCCTGGCGGAAATTCGCCGCGATGCAGCTCGATGTAGCGATTGACTCCGGCGGCGAATCCTTCATACACGTCGCGCGCGTCGTCGTCGACGTCACCGTAGACCTCCTGCGCGCGCTGGTACGCCAGGTGCCCGGCGAAATCGGAGCGCATGCTGTCGCGTCCGAAGTACTTCCCCATCTCTCCGCGCGCGCGGAGCAGACTGTTGACGACCTGCGCGCCGTAGTCCTCGCACTGCACGTACGCGATGGCGTATCCGGCCGACGCGAAGTCGTGCGCGAGGATGTGGGGTACGCCGTGCGCGGTGCGCGTGACGACGACGTCGCGCGCGAGCTCGCGCGGGTCGAGCTCGTTCGGCGTAACGGCGGGAATACAGGTCGCCGTGAAGATGAGAGTGCACAGAGCCAAACGGCGAATGGAATCGGCGAATGGAAACCGCGCCTCGCTCTTTCCATTCGCTCTTTCCATTCGCTTCTTCCAATCGCTCTTTCCACTCGCTCTTTCCATTCGCCTTTTCTAGACCTCAGCCCAAATACTCTGATCCTTCGTCTCCCGCAACAACAATCCCCCAACGATGAACGTCAGCCCCGCTACCGCGATCGGGAAATAGAGCCCCGCGTATCGATTGCCCGTCGCCGCCACGAGTGACGTCGCGATCAACGGCGTGAAGCCGCCGAACCAGCCATTCCCGAAGTGATACGGCAGCGACAGCGACGTATACCGAATGCGCGCCGGGAAGCTCTCGACGAGGAACGCGGCAATCGGCCCGTACACCATCGTCACGTACAACACCTGCACGAAGATCAGCGCCGTGAGCATGCCGAAGTTCACCGGGTTCGCATACGCCGACATCGTCTTGTAGATCGGGATGTAGGTCAGCGCCGCGAGGAAGCATCCCGTCATGATGATCCGCTTGCGCCCAATGCGATCGGACAGCGCGCCGAACACGACGAAGAACGGCGTCCCGATGAGGAGCCCGAGCGCGACGATCTTGTACGCCGTATCCAGCGGCACCTTGAGAATGTTCTGCAAAAAGATCAGCGCATAGAACTGGCCGGTATACCACACCACCGCCTGGCCCGCCGTCGCGCCGAACAACACGACGAAGAACACCTTCCATCGATCGGCGCTTCCGTAACTATCCGCGATCGGCGCGGTCGACGTTTTTCCCTCGGCCTTCAATTTCGCGAAGAGCGGCGACTCCGCCATGCGCGAGCGGATGTAGTACGACACGACCACCAGCACCGCCGACAGCAGGAACGGAATCCGCCAGCCCCATTGCTTGAACGACTCGGCACTCATCGAATGCTGCGTCGCCAGAATCACGAGCAGCGACACGAAGAGGCCGAGTGTGGCCGTCGTCTGAATGAACGACGTATAGAAGCCGCGCTTGTGATCCGGCGCATGCTCGGCGACGTACACCGCGGCGCCGCCATACTCGCCGCCCAGCGCGAGTCCTTGAAGCAACCGCAATGTGACGAGCAGCGCCGGGGCGAAAATCCCAAGTGTACCGTATCCCGGCAATAAACCGATGACTGCCGTCGATCCGCCCATGATCACCAGTGTCAGCATGAACGCGTACTTCCGGCCCACGAGATCGCCGATGCGTCCGAACACCAGCGCGCCAAATGGGCGCACGGCGAATCCGGCGGCGAATGTCGCCAGCCATTTCAGCAGCGAGATGGTCGAATTCGACTCGGGATAGAAAACGCCCGAGAGAATCGCCGACAGGCTCCCGAAGATATAGAAGTCGTACCACTCGATCACGGTGCCCGCGCTGGACGCGGCAATGACTCCCCAAATACGACGCTCCGACTCGGCTGCAGTGCTTTCAGCAGTGGTGCCAGTAACGGCGGCGGCGCTCGGCGGCGCGGCGGCCCGTCCGGTTGTGGATGTCATGCGCACAATACTGTCCCCATTCGTTTTCGCGCGCGAGACTCGCCGAAAACCCGCTCAAGCGGCAGGCGAGCGCGGCCGAAACTCAGAGCAATGAGGATCATCATTGCAGACGACGACGAAATCGTGCGCGCCTTTGTTCAGCGAGTCATCGAACACGGGTCGAACGACGCGATTGCCGCCGAAGACGGGCGTGAAGCCCTCGAGTTGATCAAGGTTCAGGATCCCGATCTCCTGATCACCGATCTGAAAATGCCGGACATGGACGGCTTTCAGTTGATCGAGGCCCTGCGCGCTCTCCCGGCGCACGCCGCCATTCCGATCATCTGTTTGACGTCCGTCAGCGACCGCGAGGACGTCGCGCGACTCATCGAGATGAAGATCTCGGACTACGTGCTCAAGCCCGTGCGTCCCTTCGATCTCGCCGAGCGCATTCGCACCGTCTCGCTGCGCACCGCCGGCTGGAAGCTGAAGCGGCGCGAAACGCCGGTCAGGGCTCGAAAGGCGATTCGGTAAGCATGGCGCGCCAGGCGCGCGCCACGCGCTCGGTCGGAAGCCACGCCATCGGATAGTTCGGCAGCTTCATCGACTCGGCCCCCAAGGCCCCGAATGCGCCGATCGCCTGCGTATGTGGATCTCCCCACCAGCCGCTCTTCTCATTGAGCGGCTTGAGTGTTCCGTCCGCGGCGAGCCGCGCCGCGAGAACATCCTCGAAGAACACCATCGACACATCGCGCGAGCGTCCAACCACGTGCGCGACGCCCGGCTCTTCAGCGAGCGCCCACAGCGCACCGCCGCGCCGATTCACCGCGAACAATCCGGTGATCGTCTGAATGCGCTGCTCGAGATCCTTTCCGCCGATGAACAGGATGCCCGGCACCTGCCGAGCGGCTCGCGGCGTCAGCGCGCTGTAGTAGATGCCGCCCTTGTTCGCGACGAACGCCGCGATTCGTTCCGGCTTCCACGCCGTCATCTCGTAATCGAACTGCCCGCCCGCCGACATGCCCCACATCAACAGCGGCGCCGTGTTGATCTCCGCGTGATTCGTGCGCAGCGCATAGCGCGACAGCATGTCGAGCAGCGCCTGTCCGCTGCCCCGGCGAACGTCGACGTACTCCTCGATGAAGTTCTGGTCGTGTGGCTTGTCCGTGAACCGGCACGCCACGATCGCCAGCTTGTTCGCCGCGGCGAAGTGCTGCCACACGGTATCTTCGGCCATTGCGCGGCCGTCGCCGTTCGATCCAGGCACGAGCACCAGCACCGCGCGTAACGCGCCGGCATCATGCGGAAGCCACAGGCGGAATTGCGCCTTGTCGAAGTTCGCGCCGGGCGGAATCGAGTCGTCAATGGTTTGCGCGTGCAACGGTGCGGCGCAGAGAGCCAGCACGAGCGCGGACAGAAGTGCGGCGAGGAGGGTTGAGCGCATGGCAGATAACATGCGGAGAGACGCCGGAAAGTCAAAACGCGCCGCGATATCCCGACACCTCACCCTCACGCCGACCGACGCATGCCGTACACGCGCCTCGAGCCATTCGACCGGAAACGCGACGCCTATCTCGGCGTGATCGAAGCCGTGCGCGGCACGCGCAACAAGTTCAAGTTCGACGCAACGCACGCCCTGTTCATCCATGACAGCGTGCTGCCCGCGGGCGCGAGCTATCCGTTCGACTTCGGTTTCATTCCGGGAACCAAGGGCGACGACGGCGATCCGATCGACGTCCTCCTGTTGATGGACGAGCCTGCGTTCGTCGGCGCGGTGATTCCGTTTCGCTTGATCGGCGCGATCGAAGCGGAACAGCGCGAGCGAGACGGCGAAGTCGTGCGCAACGACCGGCTGCTTGGCGTGGCGTGCAAGTCGGAGACGTATCGCGACGTAGGCGAGATCGACGACTTACCGGCGATACTGCTCGAGCAGGTCGAGCACTTCTGGGTGTCGTACAATCACCTGAAGGGCAAACGCTTCAAGGTGCTTGGCCGCACGGCGGCGGCGGGCGCGGCGGAGCTGGTGAAGCAGGCGACGTGAGCCGAGCGGTTACGCTATGACCGCAGATACTCCATCGCCTCGTCGCGCGACGTGAACTCGCGAATGTCGCGGCCCGTGAGCCGGCGGATCTGGCGCAGTGCCACCCGGTGCGGCAAGCTCAAGCCGTAGATTGCGCTCTTGGTCACGTGCGGCGCGTTTGCACGCACCATCTCCTGCATGGCGTTGATCAGCGGCAGCGACATGTGCGAGCCGCTCACGTCGGTGAGCACGCGCACGGAAAATGGCGGATGCTCGGCGATCAACCGCTTGGCTTCATTGATCGCGGCGATGGCGATCTCCGTGTCTCGAAATCCGGAGAAGTCGAGGACACAGATCGTGTACTCGCCACGGGGTTCAAAGGTGACGCGTTGCACCATCATCGGCGCAGCTTCCGAAAGAGTCATGGGTAAAGTATCGGCCCGGTACCGCCGAACCCAAGCAATTCCTGTGAGGTCCGATCGGCGGTATTAAGGGACGCGAAACGCACGTTCAATAAACAAATGTCTCCCCATACACAGACACGCATTCCGTGACCGACCACGACATCACTCGCAAGGATTTTCTGAACGCCGCGCTACTCGGTGTCGGCGCCGCGCTGCTGCGCGCACCCGCGCCGCTCGGCGCGACACCGCCCGCCGAAGGCCTCGCCGACGGATGGACTGGACCGGGTGGTATCGGTGATTACGCGAGCTCGAACGGCAACACGAAGCCGGTGATGGATGCGGCGCACAAGATTCGCGACGGCGTGTACGGTCGCGCGGGCCACGCCACTGACACCGGCGAGACGTACGATCTCGTCATCGTCGGCGGCGGCATCACCGGACTCACCGCGGCGTACTTCTTCGCGCAGCACACGGCGGGCTCCAAACGTTGCCTCGTGCTCGAGAATCATCCGATCTTCGGCGGCGAAGCAAAGCAGAACGAAGTCGTGATCGACGGCGTCCGCGTCATCGCGCCGCAAGGCTCGAACGATTTTGGCGTGCCGCGCCAGGGAAGCGGTTGGCAGAGCGATGTGTGGGACGACCTGCACATGCCGCGCGAATTCACCTGGTCGCAACCGCGCGATGGCGCGATGACACTGCGCATGGCGCAGGACAACTATCAGCCGATGGAAGGCGTCGGCGAGTTCGGCACCGACATCGGCTACTACTTCGATCGCCATTCGTCGCTCGGCGCCACATCCAAGCCGACTTGGCTGCGCAACATGTGGCAGAACGATCTCGCCGAGCTGGCGGTATCCGACGCGGTGAAGCGCGATCTGCTGCGATGGCGCACGACCAATCCCGACATGAAGGGCATGACGCCGGATCAGTTCGCGCGGCATCTCGATACGATGACGTATCGCGACTACGTCGAGAAGGAGTTGGGTTATCCGCGCGAGGTGACGAAGATGATCGAGCCGGTCATCGGCTTGATCAGTGGCGCGAGTCCCGACGCGGTGAGCGCGCACGCCGCGCAGCAGATCGGCATGCCGGGTGTGAGCCGAGCGCGCGGTCGCAACAGCGGGCCCGGGCTGTCGTTTCCAGGCGGCAACGTCACGTACGCGCGGCATCTCGTGAAGAAGCTCATTCCGAACGCGATTTCGGGCGACTTCTCGTTCGAGGGCGTGCTCGGCGGCCGCGTGAATTGGACGGCGCTCGACGCCAAGGATCAGCCCACTCGCATTCGTGTCGGAACGACGGTGGCGCGGGTGCAGCACGCCGGCGGCGGCGTTCGCGTCACGTACGCGCGGAACGGGAAGCTCTATACGGTGCGCGCCAACCGCGTCGCGATGGCGACGGGCGGATGGGTGAACAAGTACGTATTGGCCGACCTGCCGCCGGTTATTAAAGAATCATATTTACAATTTATATATGCACCGGCGCTCATCGTGAACGTGGGGCTTCGGAACTGGCGCTTCATGCACCGCATGGGCATTACCGCGGCACGCTGGTTCGACGAGAGCGGCGTGGGCTTCGTCGCGAACATTCGCCTGCAAATGACGACGCCGGGCTACGATCCGCCGGTCGATCCCGACAAGCCGAACGTCCTGACGTTCTACTCGGGCCTCTACACGCCGGGGAAGACGGCCGCCGAGCAGGGCTCGATCGGCCGGAACGCGCTGCTCGCGAAGTCGTACGCGGACTACGAGCGCGCCATTCTCGGTCAACTCACGCGCCAATTCGGCGACGCCGGGTTCGACGCCAAGCGCGACGTCGCCGCGCTCATTCTCAATCGCTGGGGGCATGCACGTCTGGTGCAGCCGCCGGGTTGGTACTACGGTGTCGAGGGCAAACCATCGCCGCGCGAAATCGTTTCAGCGGGATACGGGCAGATCGCGATCGGCCACTCGGAGCTCAATGGCCATCAGAGCGCGACGGGCGCGATGGCGCAGGGGAAACGGCTCGGCGAGTGGGCCGCGAGTTGACGCGAGTCGACGCGAGTCAACGCGAGTTGACGCGAGTTGACGCGAGTCGACGCGAATTGACGCGAGTCGACGCGAATTGACAAGACAGGAACCATGAACCCAACTCGAGCGGTCTCAACCTGGTGGAACCGCCTCAGCCGGCTGCCTGGCGGCAAGCGGCTGTTCAGCGTGCTCATCGGACGAATTGCACCGTACACCGGGACCGTCGGCGCGCGTATAGAAGAATTAGCGCCCGGCTACGCGCGTTGGTCGCTGCGCGACCGGCGGAAGGTGCGCAACCATCTCAACTCGATCCATGCGGTCGCTCTGGTGAACTTCGCCGAGGTAACGAGCGGGACCGCAATGATGATGGCGCTGCCCGCGTCGGTGCGCGGAATCGTCCGGGGGCTTTCGATCGAATACCTGAAAAAGGCGCGCGGACCGCTCATCGCCGAATGTCGCTGTACTGTCCCCATCGTGACCGCGGACACTTCGTTCGACGTTCACACCGAAATCCGCGATGCCTCGGGCGATGTCGTCGCACGCGCGACCGTAACCTGGCTGTTACGCCCGAGTTGACGCGCTGAACGGTACGACACCGTTCATGGTACGACTCTCGCGGTCGGCATTAGCGCCATGCGCGACTCAATTTTTTCGCTCGTCTCATTTGAAGGCACCGACCCCTACTCGCAAGCCGGGGGCCTCGGCGTCCGCGTTTCCGGACTCGCTCGCACTCTGGCTGAGCTGAGATACGAGACGCATCTCTTTTTCATCGGCGATCCTCACCGGCCGGGCGAGGAACGCGTGATGAACGGCTATCTCACGCTTCACCGATGGGCGCAGTGGATCAGCATCAACTGCCCCGGCGGCGTCTACGACGGCGAGGACGCGAAGGTGCGCGACCTCACGCAGTCGCTGCCCCAGTATCTCCTCGATCACGTGGTCAAGCCGGCGATCGCCGCGAACAAGATGCCGGTCGTGCTCTTCGAGGAATGGCAGACGGCCGAATGCGTCTGTGCATTCTCCGATCTGCTGGCCGCCGAAGGACTCCGCGATCGCGTCGTGATCTTCTGGACCGCCAACAACTCGTACGGCTTTCAGACGATCGACTGGCCGAGGCTCGCCATGCGCGCGACGATCGCGACGATCAGCCGGTACATGCGCAGCATCATTCGTTCGTACGGCGCGGACGCGATCGTGATTCCGAACGGCATTCCACAGGAGTTGCTCGAGCCCGTATCGCGCCGGGACGCGAACTCGGTGCGTCACCTCGTCGATCAAGACCCCGAGGTGACACTCTTCTTCAAGATGGCGCGATGGGAGCGCGAGAAGGGCTGGTCGCAAGCGCTGGGTGCGGTGAGCGAACTGCGCGAACGCGGACGTCATCCGTTGCTCGTCGCGCGGAGCGGCGGACCATCGTCCGGCGCGGCGGGAATCGTCGAGGAAGCGGCGGCGCGCGGCCTCCGTGTCGCCGAAGTGGCCGACGAGCGCGAGCTGATGTCCGAGCTCGAGGCAACTCCGGAGCGTCGCGTCGAAGTGATCAATCTGCGGTTCGGTGTGAACACCGCGCTGGCGCGCAAACTCTTCGCCGCATCCGACGCGGTGCTCGCGAATTCCGTGTACGAACCATTCGGCCTCGTGGGCCTCGAGGCGATGGCCGCGGGCGGCATGATCTACACGGGCGGCACGGGCGAGGACTACGCGGTCGACGGCCGCAACGCCGTCGTGCTCGAGACGCTCGCGCCCGACGAAATCGTCGGCCGTTGGGAAGAGTTCAACTCCGCGCCGTCGCGCGCGGCACGCATGCGGCGCGCGGCGCGACAGACCGCGAAAGATTACTCGTGGCAGCGCGTCGCCGCGGTGCTGCTCGAGCGCGTGGCCGCGCAAGCGGTGCGACAGGGCGCGGTGCGCCTGTCGTCGGAGCTCAAGCCCGGGTGGCTGCTCGCGGGATAGCTGAGGGAAGGGCGATGCGATAAGCGGAAGCCTGCGAGGCCCGCACCGCTTCCATCGTCTCCCTTCCCTTGCATTGACGTCGAACGCGCGGCGGCGCAGCTTCACGCGCATGCCCTCCCGCCGCTCGTTCATCAAGTCGACCGCCGCGCTCGGACTCTCCGCACCGCTGGCGAAAATCCGTCTCGGCACCGAGCCACGCCGAGTCGAGAAGGCGGCCGCGCCGCTCAACATTCTCATCCTCGGCGGCACCGGTTTTACGGGACCGGAGCAAGTCGACTACGCCATCGCGCGCGGCCACCGCGTCACGCTGTTCAATCGCAATCAGACGCGCCCGGGTTTCTTCAAGGGCAAAGTCGCCGAAGAGCTCGTGGGCGATTTGAACAACGACACGTCTGCGCTTCAGGGCAAGAAGTTCGACGTCGTGCTCGACAATCCGACGACGCTGCCCGCATGGGTGCGCAACGCCGGGAAGTATCTCGCCGGCAACGTCGGCCAGTACATCTTCATCTCGACGACGTCGGTTTATTCGGACCAGAGCATCATCGGACTGAACGAAGAGAGTCCGACCACACCGATGCCCGCCGGCCTCGATCCGTACACGGTCGTCCCGCAGGATGCGACGCGCTACTACGGCGCATTGAAAACGCGCGCCGAGCAGGAAGTGAAGACGCTGTATCCCGATCGCTGGACGGTCATTCGCCCGTGTCTCATCGTCGGCCCGCTCGACCGGACCGATCGATTCACGTACTGGCCAGCGCGCATCGACAAGGGCGGCGAGGTGCTCGCGCCCGACAAGCCCGACGACCCCTGTCAGTTCATCGACTCGCGCGATCTCGCCGAATGGACGGTGCGCGTGGCGGAAACGAAGCTCCTCGGCACCTACAACGCGATCGGACCCGACAAGCCGCTCACCATTGCAGAGATGTTGTACGGTGTGAAAGCGATCACCACCGCCGGCGCGCAGTTCACGTGGGTGCCGTGGGAATTTCTGCAGGAGCAAGGCGTGCGGCCCTGGCGCAACATGACCGTGTGGCAGCCGCCGTACGGCCGTACGGCCGGGTACCAACGCCGTGATGCATCGAAAGCAATCGCGCATGGTCTCACGTTCCGTCCGCTCGCGGTGACGGCGAAAGACACGCTCGACTGGCACAGGACGCGGCCCGAGAAAGAGCAGCTCGCGACCTTGAACGGTGAGATCAACGGGCTCTCAATGCAGAAGGAAGCCGAAGTGCTCGCCGCCTGGAAAGCAAAGCGAGCGGGCGCATAGGAGATTCGTCCCGCGCTCCGGCGTGGGACGCGAGCTATCGTTTGGTGTATGAGAAGTATGCGATGGTTCATCCTGACCGTTGCCGTGATTTGCGCGTGCGGCGGCGAACGAAGCGTGCTCCAACCCGCAACGCCGGATTCGTCCCCCGTTGTCCAAGCTCAACCGACGAATCCGATCGAGGGGACGTACGACGTCGTTCTCGAGCTCGGGCCGCTGCTGGGCAGAGCGCCGTGTCCCAACCCATCGGTGCAGGGTCCGTATTGCACCGCGGTCAAGGATTCCGTGCCGTTGACTCAACGCGGCACGCTCGTCATCAGCAACGCCACGGCGCTGGCCAACCCCGCCCGATTTTCGGCGACGGCGCGATTCGATACCCTCGCGTTCGTGACCGACACGTATTCGAACGGCGCTCCCACCGGCGTGACAGACTCCACCGGCGTTGTCACTCTCGCGATGTCCGCCGACTTCTACAATCGCATGTACGTCAGCGGACGTACGTGGGCGCCCGACAGCATCACGGGAACGGTGGATTTCGGAAACGATCCGTACGCGTATCGCGGCGGCACGTTCAGAGCAATTCGCAGACGGTAGCGTATCGATCGCGGGACTCGGCACATCATCTGCTTCACGTGGCTCTCCTGATTCTGATTCGCATTTCCGTACGCGACAGAGGAGAGCTGCATGGCCCCGCCATTCGAAGGACGCACGACCACATCCGCGGAAGAAAGAGACGGTAGCGGACAAAGCGCGCTCGCGCCGTCGATCCGGCCGCGCAAATCCACCATTCAACCGTATCAACGTCTCGCCGACGCCGACAAAGGAACAGGCGGCGAGAGTCTCGCGAATTTTCTCGGGCTCTTCAGCATTGGGCTCGGACTCGCGCAAGTCGCGATGCCCGGCGCGATGTCGAACGTCGTCGGCGTGAAGGACGACGATCAGCATCGCATGCTGATGCGCTTGTTGGGATTGCGAGAGATCTCGCACGGCGTAGCCGTACTGTCGAATCAGCAGCCCGAGAAACCGATGTGGTCGCGTGTCGCCGGCGATGTGCTCGACCTCGCGCTCCTGGGCGGCGCGCTCGCGAACTCCGACAATGATCGCGGGCGCACGCTGTTCGCGACGGCGAACGTCCTCGCGGTTACGGCCCTCGACGTCATGGCGGCGAAGACGCTGTCGAAACAGCCGGACACCCCGGTGCATCAGGCGGCCGATCACGGCATCGTCCACACTCGCAAAGCCATCACCGTGGGCGCTCCGGTGGAGGCTGTCTATGCATTCTGGCGCGACTTCGAGAATTTCCCGCGGTTCATGCGGCATCTCGAGTCGGTGACCGACATGGGGAACGGGCGCTCGCATTGGGTCGCCAAGGCACCGGCGGGAAAATCAGTCGAGTGGGACGCCGAGATCACGGACGAGCGCGAGAACGAGCTGATCGCCTGGGCGTCGCTCGAGGGATCGGACGTCTACAACGCGGGCACCGTACGGTTCCGCGCCGCGCCGAAGGATTACGGCACCGAGATCCGAGTCGATCTCGAATACAAGCCGCCGTTCGGCAAGATCGGGTCGAAGCTGGCGATGATGTTCCGCGAGGAGCCGGGCCAGCAGACGGAAGACTCGCTGCGCCAGTTCAAGCAGTTGATGGAAATCGGCGACGTGGTCGTGTCCGACGCGACCAGAGCGAAAGGTCCGCACTCGGCGCAACCCAATTAGGAGATTCTAACAATGAAGGCAACCTGCTGGATGGGCCCGCGAAGGATGGAGGTCCGCGACGTTCCGGACCCGCGGATTCTCAACCAGAACGACTGCATCGTCCGCGTCAGCTCGACCGCGATCTGCGGCTCCGATCTGCACCTCTACAACAACTTCCTCCCCGCGATGGAGCCCGGCGACATCATGGGGCACGAATTCATGGGCGAGGTGGTGGAAGTCGGCCGCACGGTGAAGAAGGTGCAGGTCGGCGATCGCGTGGTGGTGCCCTTCCCGATCGCGTGCGGCGCGTGCTCGAACTGCCGCCGCGGCCTCACCTCGATTTGTGAGAACTCTAATCCGAACGCGTACCAGGCCGAAAAGCTGATGGGCTCCTCGCCGTCGGGGATCTTCGGGTACTCGCATCTGACCGGCGGCTTCGCCGGCGGACAGGCCGAGTACGTGCGCGTGCCGTTCGCCGACGTCGGCCCGCTCAAGGTGCCCGAAGGACTCACCGACGATCAGGTGTTGTTTCTCAGCGACATTCTGCCGACGGGCTACATGGGCGCCGAGATGTGCGGCATTCAGCCCGGCGACACCGTGGCCGTGTGGGGCTGCGGCCCGGTCGGCCAGTTCGCGATCGCCAGCGCCTATCTGCTCGGCGCCGAGCGTGTGATCGCGATCGATCGGTTTCCGTACCGGTTGCAGATGGCGCGCGAGAAAGCCGGGGCCGTCACGATCAACTACGAGGAAGTGGACAGCGTGCAGGACGTGCTGAAGGATCTCACCGCCGGCCGGGGTCCCGATCACTGTATCGACGCCGTCGGCGTCGAGGGCCACAGCCATGGCGCGTTCTACATGCACGATCGCATGAAGCAGATGATGCGCATGCAGACCGATCGGCCGATCGCGCTCCGCGAGGCGATTCTCGCCTGCGCGAACGGCGGCACGGTGTCGGTGATCGGCGTGTACACAGGGTTGATCGACAAGTTCCCGATGAACGCCGTCATGAATCGGTCGCTCACGATCAAGAGCGGACAGTGTCACGTGCACCGCTATCTCGAGCCGCTGCTGGCGCACATTCAGAACGGCGATCTCGATCCGACGTTCGTGATCACCCATCACCTGCCGCTGGAACAGGCGGCGCATGGATACAAGATCTTCAACGACAAGCAGGAGAACTGCGAAAAGGTGGTGTTGAAGGCGTCGTAGGCGAAGCCTTTCCGAGCCCCCTTGCCCAGGCGCGGGGCTCGGCTTTGGTTCCTTCGCATGCCCGCGCCCGCGTTCATTCGCAACCACAAACTGGCCACCGCGATCACACTCGTGATCGCGGTCCCGGTCATCGCGATCCTCCTCTGGGTCACGATCGCGCTGAGCTACTCCTATTCGTCCGGCGATCGCGCGGGGTATCTCCAGAAGCTTTCGCGCAAAGGATGGCTCTGTAAGACCTGGGAGGGCGAGCTGCTGCTCACCGCCATGCCCGGCGCCATGCCTGAAAAGTTCGTGTTCAGCGTGCGCTCGGACTCGGTCGCCGCGGCGGTGAACACGCTCCAGGGCGAGCATGTCGTGCTTCACTACGAGCAGCACAAAGGCGTACCGACGTCGTGCTTTGGCGAAACGGAATATTTCGTCACGAGCGTGCGCGCGGTGCCGTCAGGAACCACCACTCCGTGAGAGGACTCTCGATGTTACGTGTGAGAATGCGTGCGTGTGGACTGGTGATCGCGTGTCTCGTCCCGACGCTCGCGCTGCGCGCGCAGTCCCCCATCGCCGGCGCCCATGGCCAGACCATCGGCGGCATCTCGTGCGATGCGCAGGAGGGCCAGCGCATTCACATCCATCAGCATTTGCTCATTCTCGACCGCGGCAAGGAAGTGCACATTCCGCCGAATGTCGGCCAGCCCGAAGGGCAGCGCTGCATCTACTGGCTGCACACGCACACACCCGACGGCATCATTCACATCGAGGCGCCGAAGGACCGCAGCTTCACGCTCAACGACTTCTTCAAGGTGTGGGGACAGCCGCTGAGCCGCACCACGGCCGCCACGGCGCACGCGGGCAAGGGCCAGCGGCTGCGAGTGTGGGTCAACGGCAAGCCCTACGCGGGCGATCCCAAGGCGATCAAGCTCAATGCACACACCGACATCGTCATCGAGGCCGGGCCGCCGTTCCCCAAGCCGCCGCGCTTCACGGCATGGGGCAGCTTGTAACAACACTTTAAAGAGGAAATGCGCATGCGTCTGCGTTATATCGCCTGTGCGGCGCTCACGCTCGCACCGGCCACCGCGCGCGGCCAACGCTCCGACCGCGAGGCCGTGCTCGCCACGGTGCAGATGGTGTTCGACGCCATGCGTACGCGCGACACGTCGCTCCTCAGCCAGGCGTTTGATTCAGCGGGTCGGCTGTCCGGGGTGCGGAACGTGGGAGGCACCGTGGCGGTCGCGCTCCTGCCGCCCGCGCGCTTCGGCGCCTCGATCGTCGGCGCCAAGGCGGGTGATGTGTGGAACGAGCGCATCTACGAGCCCGAGGTGCGCATCGACGGCAACGTGGCGCAGGTGTGGGCGTATTACACGTTCCATCTCAACAACACCTTCAGCCACTGCGGCGTCGACGCGTTCATGCTGCTCAAGGTCGGCGTCACGTGGAAGATCACGCAGCTCGCCGACTCGCGCCGCACCGACGGCTGCACGCACACCAACGGCAGCTGACGTCCCGCGGTGCGTCAAATCGCCCGTTCATTGAACGGGCGCGCCGGCTCACGGCTCGCGGAGCGCCAGGATCGGGTCCGTCCGCGCCGCGTGTACCGCCGGGCCAACGATCGCGAGAATTCCGACCGCGGCCAGCAACGCCGCGACGACTCCGAAAATCCGCACGTCCGTCGCCGACGTCCGAAAGAGCAACGGCTGCACCCGCTGGCTCGATAGATACGCGAACGCCAACCCGGCCAGCACGCCGCTGATGCATGGAACGATGCTGCCGCGAACGATGACTCGCGTGACGTCCAATCCCCGAGCGCCGAGCGCCATGCGCAGCGCAAGCTCGGGCCGGCGCTGTGCCGTTGCGTATGACATCACGCTGTACAGCCCGACGGCCGCGACGAGCGCCGCGAGCGCGCCGAACAGCGTGAACAGGATCGCCCCCAATCGCCACGACCGTACTTCAGGCTCCAAAATCGTTCGATACGGCCGAACGTCCACGTACGGCAGATTCGGCGCGAGCGCGAGGATGGCCGCGCGAACCGAATGCAGAATCGCATCCGGCCGCTGCCGCGCGCGCACGAGCAGCACGCGCCCGGGCTGATTGTCGAAGCGCGGGCCAAGCGGCACATAGTACTGAAGCGACGACTCCTCGAGCAATTGAGATTGGTGAACATCGCCGACGATGCCGACGATCGTGATGCACGGCGTGGTGTCGCTGCCGAACCGAATGCACTTGCCGATGGCGTCCTCGCCGGGCCAGACATGTGCCGCCATTCGCTCGTTCACCAGCGCAATCTGACGATTCTCCGCGACGTCCACCGCGTCGATGCCTCGGCCGCGGATGACGCGAATGCCCATCGTGTTCAGATAGTCCGCGTCCACGGCGTTGAGGTACGGCGCGTCGTCGCCGGCCGGCAGCGAATAGGGCGGCGCGATTCGCGGCGGAATCTGGGACGTCAGCACGAAAGGCGCGGCGATCGCCCTTGCGACGTCCTCCACGCCGGGAACCGCGTGCACGGCGTCGCGCGCGCGCAGGAAGAACTGGCTGGCGTCAGCTCCCGCATACCCGGCGTCGCGCAGACGCGCGGTCACCACGATCGTGCGATTCGCGTCGAATCCGGCGTCGATCTGTTGCGCCTGACGAAGGCTGCGGATGAAGAGCCCAGCACCCACCAGCATGAACGTGCACAGCGCAGCCTGCGCCGCGACGAGCCAGATGCGGAGACGCGTGTTGTCGCCGCCGGGCGTCGACGCGCCCGAGCGCAGCGCGCCGAGCACGCGCGGTGACCGGCTCTGCAGCACCGGCGTAATGGAAATCGCCGATCCGACCGCGACGAGCAGCAGCGCGGCGGTCGACGCGAACCGGGCGTCGAAGGGCATCCAGTTCCAGTCGACGTCCGGCAGAAGTAGGCGCCCGATCGTTGCCGCGCTCAACCGTCCCGCAACGACTCCGATGCCGCCACCAATGAGCGCGAGCAACAACCCGTCGATCCACAGCATCATCGCCAACCGTGCAGCTGTCACGCCCATCGCCAAACGAATCGCGATTTCACGCCGTCGCTGCAGTGTGCGGACGAGCAGAAGATTGGCGACGTTCGCGCACGCGATGAGCAGCACGATGCCCGACATGACCGCCAACCACACGACGACTCCGGTCTCTTTCGGACGCGTCGGACCAATCGCGCGAACGATCGGGCCGAACGAAGCGACTGGAGGTCGTGCGACCGGACGCGAGTCGTTGGCCGATTTGCCCGCCACCGCTTTGACCGCGGCGACCGTTCGCGTCGCGAATGCCTCGGCGTCCGACGCGGGAAGGCGGGGCGACAGGCGTACTATTATCTGTAGCCAGTCGACGCCCGAGTTCCGATACCATCCGGGCCCGAGCACGCCGGCGCCGCCAACGCTCAGCGGGATCCATGCGTCGATGGGACGCAAATCAGGACCGGTGAATCCAGCGGGCGCGACGCCGACGATCTCGTAATCACGGCCGCCGATGGTCGCACGTTTGCCGATGACGCCGGGATCGCCGCCGAAGTCCTGCTGCCACGTCGTAAACGAAATCACGGCAACCGCGGCGCCTGTCGGCGGTGCATCTTCGCGTTCGTCGAAATAGCGTCCGCGCGCGGCGGGCGCGCCCAGCATCGGAAATAGCGAGGCGGTCACGCTGGAAACGACGGCGGCGCGTGCCGCGGTCCCGCGGCCGATAGCCGTCCGGCTGATGTAGTACGCCGCGAGTGCGGGAAATGGCGTGTTCTCGGCATGCAGCGCGGTGTACACCGGATACGACGCCGCGGGCGTGGTCAACGGCCCCGTGGGCGAGTTCACCGTGAAATACAGTCGGCGGAGTGTCGCGGGATCGCGAACGTGCGCCGGAGGCCGCAGCATCAGACGGTCGGCGATACTGAACATCGCCACGTTGACGCCCACGCCCAGGGCGAGCGTGAGCACGACACCGGACACGAACGTGGGTGCGGAGCGGTAGCCGCGCATCGCGTGCCGAACGTCGAGGGCGACGGATCGAATCATCTCGCGAACGGACATATCGCTCGACCTCGCGGTCACGAGAGACCGCTCATGCGACAAATTCCGCGTCTGCTTCGCGCGCCTCCATCGCCGGACGGCCGCCGCATCGAATATGCCGGTTCGCCGCAACGGGGCGCAAGAGCGCTACGAAAATGCATCATTTTACTCCACTAATAACATGAAAATTTTCTCATAAATAAATTGGTACTTTACTTTCCGTGAACCAGTGTAAATACTGTGAACGTTCGACAGCTGCGCGATGGGGCGCCCGAGTCAATCGTCGTTAGCGCCCGCGAGGACGCGTCGTGCCCATCAGCCGCAGCAACGCGCCACCGTTCGACACCGCCGCCGCATCCGGGCCGGTGTGCGTCACCGATCCCACCTCGGCGCGACGAGCGTCGATGTGCCGGAGCCTCAGCGCGGCCTCGGTCGTCGTCTGGGCCGCGCCAAGCATCGCCGAGGTGCTCGCCAGCGAGCGCTTGCCGTCGACGCGCGTGGTCGTCATCGGCGCGCCGGTCGACGGCGCCATGGCCCACGCCGTGCGCGACCTGCGGCGACGCGCGCCCGCGACAAGCATCCTCGCCGTCGTCGACGAGCTGCCGAACGGCTCGCCTCGCGAAAGCGCGAACCCGTTGGCCGAGATCGCCGACGACGTGGTGCGCGCGGCGTGCGTGTCCGAAGAGCTCGTCATGCGCGTGCGAACGCTGCTGCGTCGCACCGGCTTGCGCGAGCAGTTTCGTCCGTTGGTGCTGGCGCCACAGTGGCTGCTCGATGTTCCGGGCATGCGCATTCTCTTTCAGAACCAGAGTATTCCCCTCACGCCGCGCGAGTTCAGCATCGTCGCGCTTCTCGCGCGCGCGCGCGGCGCGGTGGTGTCACGCCGGGATCTCCTGGCGACGATGAGCGGACCGGCCGATCAAACACCCTTGTCGGAAAACGCGCTGGAAGCGCGAATCGCGCAGCTCCGAAAGAAGCTCGCGCGCATCGGCCTCGACCATCATCTCCAGACCGTACGCAACGCGGGCTATCGCCTGTCGTTGCCGTCGCTCGCGAGTCTCGCGCGCTATGGCGACGAAGGCTCGGTCGACGCCGGGCAGTGAGCGCGCGCGGGCTCGCGTGCGCGGGTCCGCGTTGCCCTCAGTCAGCGCGACGCCACCGCACGCGGCTCCGGTGCCGTCAACGCGTGGCCGGCGAGCACGAGCTTCGTCAAGCTGTCGAGCACGGCATAGCTCGGTGCACCGGGAAATTTGAGACCTTGAACAATGACGGTCGGCGTGCCGGTCATGCCTAACGCGTGGCCGGTCGCGACGTCGCGCTCGACGCGCGCCTGCGCCGCGCTCGTGGCATCACCGCGGCAGGCTTCGAATGCCGTCGTGTCGGCGACTCCCGCGCGGCGCGCGACGGTCGACCAGGACCATTTGCCGATCGAATCCTGATTTCCGAATACGGCATCGTGAAACGGCTCGAAGCGGCCCTGTTCGGCCGCGCATTCCGACGCGACGGCGGCGGCGTAGGCAAAAGGATGTAGCCCCGTCAACGGGTAATGTCGAAACACGACCTTGATTTGGGCGCCATAGTGGCGGCGCAGCCGCGCAATCGACGCCGCGGCCTGCGAGCAGAAGGGGCACTGAAAGTCGGAGAGCTCGAGAATCGTTACGGGCGCCGTGGCAGGACCCATGACGTTGCCGACCTCGGCGAGCTGACGCCAATTGGCGACGAGCGTCGGCGGTGTCGCCGGCGGTACCGCACTGCGGCGCCGATACGATTGCAGCGCGAGTCCGCCGCCGAGCACGAGGCACGCGACGAGCGCTACCATGATTGCGCGATCGAGCTGCCGTTGCATCCACTCCCGTGACATGTCGCCTCCAATCACCCGCGCGGGCGATGGTGTGTCGAAGGTTTCGTGTGCGCGCCGCGTGCCGCGCGCCCGATGCGCTCCCATGCGTCGCGATGCATCGCGCCGACGGCTCGTATCGTAAGCACGCGCGCGACCGACGACCAGAGCATGCGCATATTTAAATTCGCAATCTGATATTCTCGTCAGGTCCGCGCGATCGGTGACTGGCCGAAGCGGCGTTGCTGACAACCCCGTCAGCTCGCCGCTTGTTGCAGCACATCCCCTTTCTAGGTTCGCTTGGGCGACTCACTCGGGGATGACGCGAGATGCACACGATGATTCTCATCGCTGGTCGATGTTGTCGTGGTTGTCGTGGTTGTCGTGCGGGACGGACGGCGGCGGCGCTCCTCAGCGCACTCGCCGCCGCCGCGATCGCCGGCTGTACGCGCGAGCAACCGCCGAACTGGGCGACGACCATCGGCTGGACGATCGATAACGTGAGTGACGGCCCGCAGATCATTGCCGTTCAAGCGGGCTCGCTGGCCGATCGGCTGGGCCTACACGCCCACGACAGGATCATCGGCCTGAATCGCACGCGAGTAAACACGAGCGCCGCCGTCGACTCGGCGCTGCGGTCGGCGTTTCCGCGCAACGTGACAATGCAGATCAGCCGCGACTCGATCGTCACCGAGCTGCTTCTGCCGTTGCGCCAGGAAATCCGCGATACGGTCACACGCCCACCGGAAGGGCGGCGCCATTGCGCCGCGTTTCGACTCAACGCCTCGGGGCGCACCCTGGGCGAGACGGGATGCGCCGTCGCCACCAGAGCCTACTGCAACGGCTGCCGCCGTACGTGACGGCAGCGTCATCCTACCGCCAGGCCACAGTTCGGCCATTTCACTTTGGAGGAGTTATGGATCGTCGTCGCTCAATTCGACTCTTGGTCGCCGCGGTTGCGGTGAACGTCATGTTGGGTCTCGCCCACTTCGCGAGCCCGGCGATGGCCGGTGAGATTTCTCTCAATCGCGCGTGCGCGTGCGCATGCACGGACGGCACGAACAACTGTTGTTGCAGCGTGGACGCGTCGCAGTGTAACGGCTGCGTCATCAAGTAACACATCGAAGGCACATCACGGGCTCACTCGAGCTCACACGTGAGGGACGACCCATGCACGGCCGCCCGGCCTGGCGGTTCGAGGTCGGAGCATCGGTCGTCCCTCGCTCATTCACAGAGGCTACGAGATCATGCCCAACAGGATTCGCGACAGACTGGGATTGCGCGCAGCCACCGTGTTACTTGCCGCGCTGGCGCTGACGCAACTCGGCATGCTGTATCGGCGCAACCCGAAGCCGCCGTCCGTCGTCACGCCGGGCGCGCACTACGGCCGCATCGCGGTCGTCGACAAGGGAATCCCCGTCTCGCTCGACTTCGCGCGCGTGCCCGCGTGCACCTTCGTCGTGTTCATGATGCCGACGTGTCCAACCTGCGAACACGAAGCGTCGCGGTGGGCGACTGCATTCGGCGACTCGGGCTCGTGGAACGGCATCGTCGTGTCGTTCGCGGACTGGGCGTCGTCGCGTGAATTCGCGGACTCGCACAAGCTCTCGGCGCCGTTGTTCGCCGTCGAGAACGATCGCATGGACGTCGTGCACGCGCTGCACGTGCCGAGCGTGCCGACGCTCGTCGTCATGGGGACGGGCGGCGTGGTGAAGTCCGTCGCGGCTCCGGGCGCGTCGCTCGACTCGCTGGCACACGCCACGAGCTGTCCGCGTCGTGCACCGGTGGCTCCGCACCCAGGAACGACGGCCGCTTCAGGACCATAGGCCGAACGCACGGCTCATCGTCCGCGCGCTCGATCAGTCAGCGTACGTCGAATCCGATGGGCTTGAGAACGAACGACGCGCGCACGACCGGCATGACCGGCCAGTCTTCGGGCCGTGGAACGTGCGTGACGCCGAGCGTATACCACACGACCACGTCGGCGTTCGTCAACGTGCTGCCGCCGTTCGTCCAGGCCTCGACACCGTCGGGGCCTGGATTGTTGCGAGGGTAGCGGCCCGCGGCATTCAGTTGATCCGGCGCGTACGTCGTGATCCACAGCTGGTGATCGACGAAGGCCCCACGCCGCCGTGCCGGATTGTCCGGGGCGAGATAACTCGGCGCGGTCTCGCCCGGAACCAGCGCGTAGCCGACCGGTTGTCCGAGCGCGTTCAGGCGATTCGGATTGATCACTTTCCACCAGCGACTGGCATTGGCGTCGACATCGCGGCGCGATCGCGGCCCGGTCAGCAACGATTCGGTCGTCGCGAATGCATTCCCGTGCGGGTTCTGCGCGCCGCGGGGCACGGGCTCGGTGTTCACCTCGACGACGTCGTTCTGCTCGCCGTCGACGTCAAAGTCCAGCCGGAAGTTAAAAAAATGCTGATGATGCACCGCCGCGAGCCCCGGCGCCACGAGATGCCCGAAGCGATGCGCCGGCGATTGCTCCCACGCATGCTCGTCGGTGGCGGACGTCGCCTGCGCGAACATCACGCCGGTCAACTCCACCTCCACGCGGAGGCTGCCGTCCTGGTTGAAGATCCAGTCCAAACCGTAGTCGTAGTTGCCGACCGTGAATACCGATCGAACGACGAGCTCGCGCGCCCGCGATGCAAACTGGCCGTGCCGCCGCAGCAAGCCGCCGTCGCGCTCGTAGATCGCCACGGCATTCGGCGTGACGATGGCCTCACCCTCGTCGGTCGCGAGCGTCGCCGGAAACAGGCTCGCGTTCGCCGGCACGTCGATTCCGCGAGCCAGCGAATGGATCGTATTGCCGAGCATGTACTCGCCCAGATCGAATGCGGCTCGCCAATACCAGGCGCTGTCGGGCGAGCCGTACGGCACGAGCATCTCGGATAGCGAGGCCCGGCTGAGTATTCGCCGGTTCGCGCCCGCGACGTCGCGCGACACTTCGTACAACACAAGGCCATCTCGCGGGTGAGGCGCGAAACGAAAATGCCAACCCGCCCAACCGACGGCGTGGCCGTCGATCCTGAAACTCGGCCCATCGGGCTGCCGCACCTCGAGCGTTCGAAGTCCGGTCGCCTTCGCTGCGTCCATCGTGGAATCGAACGCGGCCGCCGACACCGGAGCACTGCCGATGTCGATGACACGTTCCACGCGCCGCGTCGTGACATTGACGACGGCCACCAGGCCTTCGACCGGATGGAGGTACGCAATACCCGACCGTTCCAGAAAGGCCAACACTCGGACTCGACGCGCATTATCCGGCGACGCATCGCCGGCCACGATCACGGAGAGATGAACCGAGTCCGGTTCCGTGATCCCACGGCGCTCCAAGGCGCGTCGCCACCGGTCATCGGAAAGCAGCGCGGCACGCACGCTGTCGTACTCCGCTCCAACGAGCGGCGCCGCGCCTGACGTGACCGGCTGCCAGCGCGTGAGCGTCGCGCGCGCGACGTCGGCCGTTGCATCGTAGGTCTGGCCGTTCGCGAGATCGACGACCGCAAGGCGCGCCGCGCGCGTCATGGTCGCGCCCGGCCGAAAACGCCGAACGCTATCCTTCGGCGGCTCGTCGAGAACGATTTCCGCGAACCGATACGTTCCGCGCGGCAACTTTCCAGAACGCTCAACGGCGCGGGCCGCAGCCGCGATTTCCGGCCCGCTTAGCGGGTCCAGCGGGTAAGTCGCCACAGAGTCCGCGGGCATGCCGGCGCCGGCTCGTGCGCCATGCCGCGCCTCGGAGCGGCGACACGCGCCAAGAATCCAGAGCACGGTCAATGCGGCGACCTGGGACAACCGGCCGCGTCGCCCGTTCGTCGTTCGCGCCGCCCACGACCACCTCCCGGAGCCGCGACTCCGGAGAGGACGGGGAAAGCGATTCATAATAGTCTAATTACAATCCGCGTTGCCCGCCCGCAAGTCCTTCGCAAATGCTTGGGTTGTTGTCACGCACGCTAACTTTGCACGCATGCATATCGCGGAAGCCATTCGCGCTCGACGCTCGATCAAGCGCTTCACCAATCGCGAGCTGACGCGCGAGGACATCGCGTCGCTGCTCGACGCGGCGTCGCTCGCGCCCAATCACCGCCTCACACAGCCATGGCGCTTCTACGTCCTCGGCCCCGACGCCCGCCAGGCCTACGGCGACGCACTCGGCGCGCGCAAGGCGAAGAAGATCGAGGATGCCGCGCTCGCGCAGAAGACGCGCGAAACGACGGCGGCCGATCATCGCACGCTGCCGGCGATGATCGCCGTCGCGGTCGCGCGCAACGAAAATCCCGAGATCGCCGAAGAGGACTATGCCGCCGCGATGATGGCGATTCAGAACCTGGCGCTCGCGGCGGTGGAGCGCGGGTTGGGAACGCACATCAAGACGGGCGCCATCATGGACGATCCTGCCGCCCGCGCCGCCGTCGGTGTGCGCGGGAACGAGCGCATCGTGGCGATCGTCAACGTGGGCGAGCCCGCCGAGACACCGCCCGAAAAACCCCGTCAGCCGGCCTCGGCGTTCACGACCTGGGTTCCGTAGCCGCCGCTCTCAACGGCACGCGGCACGCCCCATGCGCCCTTCCGCGGTATTCCTCAGCGGAGAACACCAATGGACCATACACACGAATACGACTGTGTCGTCTGCGGCGCGCATTTCGATTCGCAGGAAGATCTGGCGCGCCACGACGAAAAAAATCATCGCCCGAAGCTCGAGGCGAGTCCGAGCGCGCCGGCGGAGCCGATGGGGACCGAGCGGGCGCGCCACCCGGATGAAGAGGAGAGGTCGTAGCCTCTCGCGCGGATCGTCGTAGACCCTTGCGTGGACGGCGGAAGGCGGAAGAAAGAAGAAGGGGAGCCTTGCGAGGCTCCCCTTCTTCTTTCTTCACCACGTCTCTCTACGTCCGAGCGCCCATCGCCCAGCGCTACGCGTTCACCCACGGATCATTCGCCATCCAGTTGGTGTTCGGCGCGAACAAGAACACCATCGCCCCATCGGCCAGCTTGGGCAGCAGACGCTGCGCGCGCGCCGGTTCCATCGCCGGACAACCTTCGCTGCGGCCGGCCTTGCTGGCCGTCACATACGGCGCACCGTGCGCCACGACACCGCGAGCAAAGGCAAGATCGTTGAAGCCTTTCGAGACACCCATCAGTCGCAGACCGATCGAGCTGTAGGTGCTGCCGCCCGTGTGACCGGTGAACGGATAGAGCGCCTTCGTCACGTACAAGCCGAGCGACGTCTCGGCGCTGCCTGACCCGTTGCCGAACCGCGTCGGCACGCCGTACCGCGACGTCGACGAGCCGCGGCCGTGCGCGACCGTGAACGGGCCGTCGACGATCTTGAGAGAATCCATATCGAAGACGTAGCCGCGCGCTTCGGTGCTGGCGAGACCGTAGTCGACGAAGTAGAGGTAGGGCTTCTTGATCTCGTCCGGGTGTTCGGTGCGGTAGGCGAAGTAGGCCTTGAACGCATCCTGGAGCGCCGACGGACTGCTGAGCTTGGGCACGAGCGGCGACAGCAGGTTCAGCGCGGTCTCCGTCTCCATCGCGAGCGAGCTCGCCGGCGAAGCGGGCGCGGCCGAGGTCGTCGCGGGCTTACCCGTAACGATGGCCGTCGCGGCCGTGAGCACCGGGCCCGAGTGGTCGGCACCAGGGATGAGCTTGGCGCCGCCGAAGAGCACGGCGGTGCTACCGATGAGCAGATTCGAAAACAGTTTGCGTCGTGCCATTTGGGCCTCCTGGCGCAGGCGCAGCGATGAGAGCGCGCGATGTCTTACGAGGGTATACTGGCTCCCCCGTCGAATGATCCATTCGTTGTCTTGGATCAGTGAATCTAATCGATCGAAGACACGAGGTAAACCCTTATATGACAATATTTTACGGCTGGTCTCGCTTCTTTGTTCTGCGAAATAATGGCGTCATAGTGCTGCCATACTGCAAAGCCCTGTTTCGCCGCCACTGAAGACGCCGGAAACGCCCGTCTCCCAGTTCTAGACGAGCCATCCCGGAATTAGGAACCGAGCGCGACTATTGACTTTTTTTGGCGAGGTGAACGCCCGAACGCCGCTCAGTGCGGCAGCGCGTCCAGCCAGCGAACCACGGCGGCCTCGAGCGCAATGCGCCGATCCGACCACGAATGGTCGGTCGCGACATGCAGCGTCGTCACCCGTTTATTGCCCGCGGCGCGCACCGCCGCGACGAGCGAGTCGTTCGCCGGGGCCAGTCCATCATCCGACGTCAGGACCAGCAGCGGCACATGCGCCAGGCCATTCGCCGCTCGCGCGAATCGCCACGAGGCCCCGTTCGCGCGCATCTCATCGGCCATCTGCGTTGGCGTCGTGCCGGCCAGCGTCTCCATGTCCCCTTCCATGTGCTTGATCACGGAGTCGCGAGGCTGCTGATCGGCCCGGCCCATGTCGGCGGCGGAAATGAGTATCGCGCCTTTCAAGCCGCGGTCGTGCGCCGCGGTGTGCACGGTGACCATCCCACCCATGCTGTGGCCCGCGATCACCAGCCGCCTCGTATCGATGCCGAGCTTTCGCGCGTTCGCCGGATCGCGAACGAAGGCGAGCACCGCGTTCATGTCCTCGAACGTCTGCGCGAACCGAAACGAGCCGGGACTTCCCCACGAGCCGCGATAGTTGAACGTGATCGCGTTCCATCCGGCACGCCGCACCGCCTGCGCGAGGTCGAGATTTTTCTCGTTGCCCGGCAGTCCGTGCGCGAGGACGAGCGTGGGATGCGCGCCGGCGCCCGCCGCGAGATACGCGACGCCGTTGATCTCCACACCGCCCGACGGAACGTGCAACACCTCCATGCGCGCGGGATGCTGCTTGTCGTGCACGGGATCGGTGGAGATCGCGCGCGGAATCTCCTGCGCGCCGAGCGTGGCGGCGGACAACAGCAGCACGAACACACTGCGCATGGGCGTCACGGATGTTCCGGAGGTTGATGGTTCATCATGCCGTGCATCTGCATGCCGTCGAGCCGATAAGTTAGCCGGTAGTCCGTTTTGTAATCGGCGCTCTCGCGATCGATGCCGGGCCACGCCGTGCCGCGCGACGGAACGAACACGCCGCCGAGTGCGCCCATGCCGTCGTCGACGATCGTGGCGCCCGTTGGATTGTCGTACACCGCGGTCAACCGATACACGTGATCGGGATAGATCTTGAGTCCCAGGTGCGACAGGAAGCTCGCGATCGGAATCGCGGAGATGTCGCCCGTCGAATCCGTCTCGGGCTTCACTTGCCACATCAGATCGCCCGTCGTGCGATCCTCGAGCTTGAGCAGCGTGCCGTATTTGTGCAGGTGGCCGCTCACGCCAAGAATGCGTCCCTCGACGGACGGCTTTCCTTCCCAGTAGTGCTCGGAGTGGCCCGCCGGCACGTCGAACGAGTGCGATCCCGCGGGCGGCATCACGTCGAGATAGAACGGATAGATGCCGACGGCCTTGACGAAGCTGTGCGCACTCTTGAAGCGGAAGCGAATGCGCAGCGTCGCGACGTACGATTCCGGCGTGGGATTGTGAAACATCGCCGAGACCAGCAGCGAATCGCTCGGACGCACGCGATAGCCGATCACACTCGGCATCGCCACCGGCGACGTCTCGGCGCTCGCCGCCGCGATGCGGAGCATGATGTCGCTGAACAACTCGCGTTTCGCGGGCACGATCACGTTTACATGATGCAACACGACGCGGGGGATCGCCTTGCCGCTCGTGTCGACGAGCTCCACCGAGTATCCCATGATCCAGCCGTCGGCGCCGAATGCGACGGTGAGCGGCGGTGGTTGATCGACGCCGTCGTGGCCCGCATGCGCCGGCAGCACGATCGGACCGAGGGTGAGTACGACGTCGTCGGATGTTCGCTCGACGCGGAGTGTCGGTGCCTGCGCTCCGACTGTCGCGCCGGCTGCCAATCCAATCAGCAACAGAAACAGCGTTCGAACCGTTCGATGCACTTACGCTTTCCTCGCACGAATTTGTAGGAAGTCGGCGACGACGCGCGCCCGCTCCAGCCGCGGCTGCGTGCGAACAGCGTCGTCGCTCGGATAGGGCTCGCCCACGCGCTCGATCGTGAACCCCGTATCGAGCACGAGATTGATCCACTGACTCAAAGTGCGCGCAAAGCGTGGAATACGGAATGGCCGCATGCCGGCGCGCACTTCGCGTGGTGCGGCGCTGAACAGAAACTCGGCGACATCGCCGTCGACGTTCTGAAAATAGTTGCTTACCTGCGCCGCGATCTTGTGGTGATCCGCATCGGTGACGGCTCGCGTGAACACGGTATTGAAGCACGGGTGCGTGATCGAGAACTGCAGGAAGCCGCCCGGCTTCAGCACGCGATACGCCTCGCGCATCGCGCGATCGTTCTCGGGAATGTCCATCAGCGACATGAACGCCGTCGCGGCGTCGAACGTCTCGTCGTCGAACGGGAGCTCGACGGCGCTCGCGACTTGATAGTCGATGCCGAGCGGTGCGCGGCGCTCCTCGGCGATGGCGTAGGCGATGAATCGCGCCGCGGACGTCGGGCAGCATGTCGAAGAAGGCGGGCGTGTTGACGAGGTCGCGATAGATGTCGTAGCCGGCGCACGCCAGCGAGGTCCAGCTGTCGGCGTTCTCATCCCAGTAGCGTCCGACGTCGCGGTGATCCATGCGGGTTCCAGGCTGTCGTGGTGTCGTTGAGTATGGAGCATATCGGCGAAGCGAACGCTGCGGTTTCGGCCGAGTTAACAACCGCGCGTTGGTCGCGTCGAATCTCCATGAGGTGGCGGCGATAGTCCGCGACGTAGCGAGGTAGCGACGTCACGGCGCCGCTGCACGACAATTTGGTTGGAGCATTCATGCGAACGATTGCATTAGTGGCGGCGTTTGCCGCTCTCACCGGCGCGACTGCGCTGCAGGCGCAGGGCGGCGGTGAACCGCCGGCGGGGCGCGGTCGTGGTCCGGGTGGTCGTGGCGGTCAAGGAATGATGATGGACGGTGCGTTGCTGCAGAACATCACGCTGAGCGACGCGCAGAAGGCGAAGCTCGAAGACATGCGCAAGGCACAGCGCGAGGAGATGCAGGCGCAGCGTGGTCAGGGCAACTCGACGTTCGAGCAGATGCGTGACGCGCGCGAGAAGGGTGACACGGCGACGCTGCGGCAGTTGATGGAGAAGCAGCGTACCGAGATGGAGGCGCGGCGCGACCAGCAGATCGCGGCGCTTCGCGGGATTCTGACGAGCGATCAGTACGCGCAGTTCGATGCGAACGTCGCCGAACTCAAGAAACGTGAAGCAGAGCGCGGTCCGGGCATGCGTGGTCGTGGTCCGAGGCCGCCTGGTGTGATTTAGTTCTCGGCGTTCTCTCGCCGAAACGCTCAGGGCCGGGGATGTCTTCCGGCGAGCGAGTGCAATAGTGCCGATACTGCCGGGCACTATTGCCACGCCTCGCCTCCAGACATCCCCGGCGCTTCGCTTTCAGGCCTCGGCCTACCGAAAAAGATGCGGCACAAAGCGCGACGTATTGCCCGTCACCCAGCCATCCGCCTCGCGTACACCCAGGCCCCCGGCCTCCTGCCCGATGATCCAGCTGCCGAGCACCGGACGCTTGCCGTCGAGCTCGGGAATCGGCGCGAGCTGCTGAAACACGTAGCCCTCGGCGCCATACTCACCCGTCGACTCGAGATGCTCCTTCATCGTGTGCACCGTGACGTTCGCGCCTTCGCGCGACAGCAGCGGCTTTTTCACATACTCGAACATGCCGTGCGGCTCGTCGAGATACGCGGGTAAGAGATTCGCGTGGCCCGGAAACAGATCCCACAGAATCGCGAGAATGCCCTTGTTCGACAGGACCATCTTCCACGCCGGCTCGATGAAGCGCGTCTTCGTCCGTGGAATGTGCTGCGCGAACGGTTCGTGGACGAGCCATTCCCACGGGTAGAGCTTGAACAGCGTGTCGATCGTCTCGTTCGACAGGTCGGCGAACTCGCGCGCGTCCGGATCCCAGCCGATGTCGCTGATGCCTACGAGCTGCGCGCGCAATCCCGCCTGCACCGCCGTCTCGGCGAGATACGCCGCGGTCATTCCGTCTTCGACGTCGTCCATCGACGAGAAATGGACGAGCGGACCGAGCGCGCTGCGTGACGTCAGATACGGAATCATCTCACGCCACACCGCGACCAATCGTTCGTGCAGCGAATTGAATTGATCGGCGCCCGAATGACACTGCTCGAGCCAGTCCCACTGAATCACCGAGGCTTCGAGCAGCGAGGTCGGCGTGTCGGCGTTGTACTCGAGCATGACGGGAGGACCGCCGGAGCCGTACGCCAGATCAAAGCGCCCGTAGATCGACGGCGGCTCGTCTTCCCACGACTGCTCGATGAGCGGAATTGCGTGCTCGGGGATCTTGAGCTCGGCGTACCGCTCTTCGTCGATGACGTGCTGCACCGCCTCGAGGCAGCGCTCGTGCAATTCGTTCGTCGCGCGTTCGACGGCGTCGATCTCGTCGGTGGTGAATTGATAGTACGCCGACTCACTCCAGTACGGCTCGGCGCCCGTATGCCACTTGAGGCCCCGCGCCTCGACGGTCTCGCGCCAGTTCGCGCGCGGTTCACAGACGATGCGTTTCATGATTGGTGTCAGCTTCCCGCGAACGCGTGACCTTCACCGATGCCGCCGAATCCGCCGCGCACCACACTCGGGCGCGCGGCCGGTGCGCTGCGACTCGGCGCGTAGACCGTCGGCGAGATGGTGCGGAGTGCTCCGCCGCTGGAGACGTAGCCGTTGTATCGCGTCAAGTAATACAGCCCGGCGTACGGATAAACCCGCGGATACCACGCGCCACCGTAGTAATACCCATGGTGCACGACGGCGGAATCGCACGCGACCTGCGCGTAGCTTTGGGGCTCGCACGGATCATAGGCGACCGAATCGCCCGCGCAGCGCGCGCCAACGGTGGCGGCGAGGAGGGGAACGAGCGTCAATGGCACGGCGCGCGAGCGCCGAATGTGATCGAGCTTGGACATACGCCAGCACTACGACCGGCCGCGCCCGCGAGTTACAGAAATTTCCGCCACCCTCGCCGGCATCCTCACAACGCCCTGACACCGCCCGCACACCACCGGATCGCGCCGGCAGGCAACTTTCGTCACGTTCTCCGTGACTGAGGCGACATGGACACCATTCTGCAGGATCTTCGCTACGCGGGCCGCAAGCTGTTGCGCGCGCCGGGCTTTACGATCATCGCCGTGGCGACGCTCGCGCTGGCTATCGGCGCAACGACCGCCGTGTACTCCATCGTCGACGGCGTGCTCCTCGAGCCGCTGCCGTTTCGCGCGCCGCAGGAGCTCGTGCGCCTTCAGTCCACCGGCCGCGACGGAAAGCCGTTTCCGTTGTCGCCGTCCGACTATCTCGACTACAAGGATCTGGCGACGACGTTCACCGACATGGCGCAGTTCAGTGTCGGCTTCACGAACTTCGCAACGACGTCCGGCGATCCCGTGCGTCTCGATCGCCTCGTCGTCGGTCCCAGCTTTTTCTCGGTGCTCGGCCTCGCGCCCGTGCGCGGACGATTCTTCGCGTCGAACGAGGGAGCCCCCGGCGTTCCGAACGTCGTCGTGATCTCGGAGAAGCTCTGGCGCTCTCGCTTCGCGAGCAGCCCGTCGGTGATCGGGCAAACTATCATGCTCGACGAGCGGCCGGCGACGATCATCGGCGTGGCGCCGAGCACGGCGAGCTATCCGCAGCCGAGCGATGTGTGGACACCGAAGGTGTATCAGCCGTCCGCGGACGCGAGCATGCGCGGCATGCACTCATTCTTCGCGCTCGCACGGGTGAAGCCGGGTGTCTCGATCGCGCGCGCGCGCGACGAGGTAAAAACGATCGCCAAGCGATTGGGAGAGCAATTCCCGCAACTGGACTCGGAGTTCGGCGCCGACGTGATGCCCATTCAGGAGCAGCTCGTCGGCAACCTGCGGCCCACGCTGTTCTCGCTGCTTGGCGCGGTTGCGTTCGTATTGCTGATCGCCTGCGCGAACGTCGCCAACTTGCTGCTGGTGCGCGCGTCCTCGCGCTCGAGTGAGATGGCGGTGCGGACCGCGCTCGGCGCCGGCACGTCGCGTATCGTGCGGCAGCTCGTGACCGAAAGTCTCCTGCTCTCACTCGCCGGCGCGGCGATTGGTGTCGCGCTCGCGACGTGGGCGGTGACCATACTCGTGAGCTTTGGTCCGCGCCTCCTGCCTCGCCTGCAGGATGTATCGGTGAATGGACGCGCGCTCGGCGTGACGGCGCTCGTCGCCGTCGTCACGGGCATCGTGTTCGGGCTCGTACCGGCGCTCTATACCGCGCGGCCCGACATCGCGTCGATGCTGCGCGAGAGCGTTCGCGGCTCGAGCAAGGGCGGCGTGCATCGCATGCGAAGCGCCCTCGTCGTCGCCGAATTGGCGCTGGCCGTCGTGCTGCTCGTTGGCGCGGGCTTGCTCATCAAGAGTTTTGTAACACTGCTGCACGTCGACCTGGGTTTCCGCACCGAGAACGTGGTGACGTTCGATCTGCCGCTGCCGCCGGCGAAGTACGCCACGGATGCCTCGCGCATCGCGATCGCGAACGACGTGATGGCGCGCATCCGCGCGCTTCCGGGAACGCAGGCGATCGGCGTCACGGCGGGGCGCCCGCTCGCCCGCTCGCTGACGATGACGAACTTCGACGTCGTCGGCGAGCCGGTGAAGGACCCTATGCACCGTACCATCACGGAAGTGCACGCGACGTCGCCGGCGTTCTTCGACGCGATGGGCATGACGCTGAAGCAGGGACGCTTCTTCACCGAGGCGGAAAATCGTCGCGATGCGCCCGGCGCGCTCGTGGTGAACGCGGAGTTCGCGCGCGCCTACTTCGGAAGGGTGAGCCCGGTCGGAAAGCACATCATCCTCGGCATCGGCTACAACGAGCCGCTGACACCGGGCGACACCAATGGCGTGACCGGCGAGATCGTCGGCATCGTCGGCGACGTGAAGCAGCGCGGGTTGTCGACCGACGCGTTTCCGGAAGTCTACGTTCCATTCAACGCGCTTCCGGGCGGGCTCGTGTCGGTCGTCGTGCGTACGCAGGCGCAAGCGAACACGCTGGAGGCGGCCGTGCGCAGACAGGTCGCGCAGATCGATCCGCGCCTGCCGGTCGTGGGCATGAACACGATGTCGCACGTCGTGGCCGATTCCGTCGCGCAGCCGCGCTTCTACATGCTGCTGCTCTCCGCGTTCGCGATCATCGCGCTCGCGCTGGCGGCGATCGGGATTTACGGTGTGATCTCGTACACCGTCGCGCAGCGCGCGCGCGAGATCGGCATTCGCATCGCGCTCGGCGCGAGTCGGGAGCGCGTGCTCCGGCTCGTGCTCGGCGAAGGGCTTACGCTCACCGTGCTCGGCGTGGGGCTTGGGCTCGCCGCGGCGTTCGCGTTGACGCGTCTCATTCGCAGCATGTTGTTCGGCGTGCAGGCCGTTGACGTGCTGACGTTCGTGGCGGTGGCGTTGTCGCTGGTGGTGGTGGCGTTGCTGGCGAGCTGGCTGCCGGCGCGACGGGCGGCGGCGGTGGATCCGCTGGTGGCGATGCGGGTGGAGTGAGACCACCAGTCATCCTCGCGACCTGAGCGAAGCGAGGGGAGTCGAGGATCTGCTCGTGGGAACGGCGTTCACAAGAGCAGATCCTCGACTCGCTGCGCTCGCGAGGATGACAGTCGGATTGCGCGCTCGCAAGGATGACAGTTGGATTGTGCGCTCGCGAGGATGACAGTGCGCCCCTACGCGTCCGGCTCCCACAACTCGATCGGATTCCCCTCCGGATCGTGCGTCCGGGCGAAACTGCCAAGATTCGGATACGACTCCGGCTCCGACACCTCGATGTTCGCGGCGCGCAGCTGCGCGACCATCGCCGCGAGGTCGCGCACGCGGAAGTTGAGCATCCACTGCTGTTCATCGCGGCCGAAATACTTCGAGGTTTGCGCGAACGGCGAGAAGGCCGTTACTCCCGCTTCCGTCTGCCACGGCTCTCCGCCGGTGCTGTCGGGCACCTTCGGAATGCCGAGATGCTGCTCGTACCACGCCGCCAAGGCCTTCGGATCGCGCGCGCGGAAGAACACGCCGCCGACACCAAGTACGCGTTCCATGGTCAAGCCACCGCCAGTTCGGCACCGTGCTCGCGGCGCTTGCGGCGCAGCACGCCCGCCGACACGAGCGCGAAGATGAAGCCCACCGGAAACGGCTCGGCGAACGTGGCGGCGGTCACGAAGAGCGGATTCTCGACGCGCTGGACCATCGTGTCCATGTTGGCGCGGATCTTTGCGACTTCGGCGTCACTCTTTCCGTCCTTGCGCGCCTGCTCGACCATCGACTGCCCATACTTCGCATAGAAGTTCGGCATGAACTTGTAATAGATCACTTCCCAGGTCGCGACGTAGCACAGACTGGCGATCACGGCGATGAGCAGACCGGTGCCGAACGCGCGTCCGAAGCCGATCGTTCCGCCAAGTACGTTGTCGCGATACGAACGTACGCCGAAGTAGATCAGCAGGAAGGCCGCGACCATGCCGGCATAACCGACGAGCCAACCCAGACTTCCGTGTCCGAGGTCGTCGATGAAGGGCATCGTTGCCATCATGAACACCGCCATGACCGCGCCGGAGATCAGGCCGAACGTCCAAACGATTTTTTTCATTGGATGAGGGGTTAGGGACGACGGCATCCTGCAATCACGAGCGAATTTCCGCGTCACCCATTCGGGTGATTTTGGCGAAAACGCCGAAAAATCACCCGTTCAGGCGATGAGACCGTGCTCTTTCGCGATCTGAACGGCCTGGGTACGCCGGCGGGCGTTGAGCTTGTCGAACAGACGGCTGGAATGCGTCTTCACGGTATTCTCGCTCACGAACAGCTTTTCGGCGATCTCGCGGTTGCTCAAACCCGCCGCGATGTGCGTGAGAATCTCGTGTTCGCGCGGCGTGATGCCCAACTGCTCGAGTCGCGCCTGGTTCATGACGAACGGCGTCGTCTCGCGCACGACGACGATTTCCTTTTCCGTTTTGCGCCCGGTCATCTTGAGCCCCAACCAGATGCCGAGCGCCGCGAAGACGGCGGCAACAATGCCGCCGTAGATCTCGAGCGAGTGCTCGACGACCAGAAAGCGATACTCGGTGAGGTCGAGCGCTACGATGAGCACGCCGCCGAGGAAGCCATAGAGCAGGATGGTTCGCCACATGACGCCCCGAATATGCCTCCAAATGCAACGATCCCCCAGAGTGGCATGCCACGCTGGGGGATTTCGTCCAATCGAAACCGGCCGATCAGATGGTTCCGCGATTGGCCCGGAATTGCCGAACGATCCAGATCAGCAGCACCGCGCCGAACGTCGCGACCAGAATGGAGCCAATGAGTCCGCGCGCGCCGATGCCGACGAGACCCAGCACGAATCCGCCAACGATACCGCCGGCGACGCCGAGCAGGAGGTCCATCAGGATGCCGTAGCCGGACCCGTTCATCACCTTGCCGGCGAGAAATCCGGCGATGATTCCCACGATGATCATCCAGATCATTTCGTCCCCCCTCCACGAGTGTCAGACAAGAATTTCTCGACCGCGGGCCACACGACGTCCGGCCGCTCGGCGTAGGTGAAGTGGGCCGCCCGCGGAACCTCGAGGAGCGACGCGCGACCGTGCGGCATCGACGTCACCCACTCTTGGACGAGGTCCATCGGGATCGACTCCTGTTCACCGTGCACCACCAGCAGCGGAACGTCGAGCGTCGCGAGCCGAGGCCTGAGGTCCCGATCACCATACGAGGCCATGATCACGCGGTTTCCAATCCGGTTTCCGTACTGGATTCCGGACACGTCGGAGCCGCAGAGGTCCGACTTTACAAGTGGAAGCGAGCGTTCGGGCTCGGCCAGGCGCGGCAGCATGCCGATGGACCAGTATTCTCGGCAGGCCTGGCGCACCGAATGCGAGCGACGTTGTGCGGGTGCGCCAACGCGTAGCTCGCGGCGAGCAGCGGGCCGTACGAGTGCGCAAGGAGCGTCATGCGCTGCAGGTGAAAATGCTCGCGCAGCTCGTCCGGGTCCTGAATCTGTCGCGCGGCGGCGAGAACGATTGGGCGTGGCGTGCGCATGGCCGATCATACCTGGGGACCGCCGGTCTCCGTTGGAGAACCGGCGGTCGAATGTTTTCGCGATCGTCATCGATCCGTGATCGATCGTATTTCTAGAATACTAATACTACTTCTTTAATCCCCTCGCGATGCCGCCGTGACCCGAGCACGCGCCGCGACCGCCCTTGCTCGACGTGCCGTCGGTGCATTTCACCAGCTTCGCCTCGGCCTTGTCGGCCTTCGATTCAGCCTTCGCGATCTTCGCGTCGCCTTTGCCGGGTTTCGCGGCGCCCTTGGCCATCTTCGCGTCGGCCTTGTCGATCTTGTTGTCGATGTGCTTCGCGTCGTTCGCGGCTTTGTTCTCGGCCTTGAGCTTCTGGCCGTCTACGCCGCCATGGCCCGAGCACGCTCCGCGGCCCGTCGCGGTGGACGGCGTGCCGTCCTTGCACGGCTTGCTGGTGACTTGCTGCGCCTGCGCGGCCGCGCTGACCGCGAGCACGAGAGCCGCGCCCGATACCCACGAGAGCAAACGAGAATGCATGACTCCTCCACAGTGAGCGGATGGTGGAAGATAACGCTACCGGCCCTTCAACTTCTCGAAGGCCTCGTTCACGTCCGCGGGCACCAGCAGCGAGTCCGCGATGCCGGCGATCTCCTCGGCCTCGCGCCACGCCGTCTCGAGCTCGTTGAGCTCGCCCTGCATCGCGCGACGTTCCGCCTCTTCGTGCAGCGCCATCTCGAGCGCGAGCGAGTATTCGCGCGGCAGCGCGAACAGGCCGCTCTTCATCGCCTGGCGGCCGTCGCGCGAGGCGTTCCAGCGCTTGCCACTCGGCACCGACGGCCGCGTGAGCGTGCGCCCAATGCGCGTGAGCGAGTCGAGATAGCCCTCGGACCCGCCGCGCTGCTCGATCTCCGCGACCGCCTGCGTGATCGTCTCCTTCTTCCCGCCGAAGCGATTCACCTTGGGAATCACGATCGCGGCAACCTTCTCCGCTTCGCGGCCGACGAAATCGGCGCTGCCGTTCTTGAAGCGAAGATGCAGCGCCATCTCGCCGGCGGGGGTGCGATCGATCGTCGTCTCGCCCAAGTGGCGGCGGCGAACGTGAACAACGCCGTGTGCATCGGTCGGGATTTTCGCGACGACTTGCTCGGCGCCGCCCTGGACCAGAAATCGTGTCAGGTTGGTCGCGACGCCGCCGAATCCGGCGATACTCACACCGGCGACCGCGCCGCCGATCATGAGTCCCCCAACCGCCGCGACGGCACCGCCGGCGATGAGAAGTTGATTACGGCGGCGGCGGCCGAATTGGTCGCCATAGCGCCACGCCGCGAACTCCGGACGCAGCGGCTCGCCGATGCGAACGAGCGTCGTACCACCGCGCAGCCTGGCGAGCCCGATGTTGTCGGTGGCAACGCGCGTTCGCGTGTCGCGATACAGCCGCTCGGCTTCCTCGATGGTGTCCCAGCGCTCCTCGAGCGGCGAAAGGTTCCATCGCTCACAGCTTGGGCACACGACCCACAGGCGCCCCTTCGCCGCGTCAAAAGCCAGGCGCTTTCCCACCGGGAAAGTTTCGAACGTCTCGTTCGCGCCGAGGGAGCGGTTGCAGAAAAGGCAGGTGGAGAACATCTCTGCGTAGTCTACGCGCGGTGACGGGAAAATGTGTCAGTCCGCCTTCGCGGATCAGTGCGCGGCGGCCATCGGCAGCACCACCGAGAACGTCGAGCCTTTGCCGAGCTCGCTCTCGACGACGAGATCGCCGCCCATCGAGCGCGCGAGGTCGCGGCTGATCGCCAGACCGAGCCCCGTGCCGCTCGCGGTGCGCGTGAGGCCGTCGTCCACCTGCACGAACGGCTCGAAGATCGACTGCAGCCGATCGGCGGGTATGCCGACGCCGGTATCGCGCACCTGGATCAACGCCTTGTCACCGTACTCGCGCGCGGCGACGCGAATGACACCCGCCTCGGGCGTGAACTTGATCGCGTTGCCGACGAGGTTCACGAGAATTTGCTGCAACCGCTGCCGATCGGCGGTGACACAGAACGTTTCCGGCGGTGAGATCAGCGCGAGCTCGATTTTCTTTGCCGTCGCCTGCGGTTCGACGAGCGGCGCCAGATCGCCGATGACGTCCATGACGCGCACCGGCTCGACTCTGAAGCGTACGCGTCCCGCCTCGAGCCGCGCAAAATCGAGAATGTCGTCGATCAGGCGCGCCAGGTGGGTTTGACTACGTTCGACGCGACTGAGCGCTTCGGCCTGCTGCTCGTTCACTTCGCCGTAGACGCCGGAGCGCACGAGCGATGCAAAGCCGAGCGCCGCGTTGAGCGGCGTGCGCAGCTCGTGGCTCATCGACGCGAGGAACGCCGCCTTCGCGCGATTCGCCGACTCCGCGGCGGCGCGCGCGCCGCGCTCGGCCTCGAAGAGCCGCGCGCGCTCGAACGTTTCCGTCGCGATGCGTGACATCGCGCTCATGAACGCGCGGTCGCCCGCCGACAGGGCGTGCCCGGTGGCGAAGCGCATGAGCAACACACCAACGACTTTTTGCTCGGCGATGAACGGATACGCCGCGATCGACTTGACGCCTTCGGTCTCGTGGGTCGCGCGAATCCGCGGAAACCGCTGTCGCATCTCTTCCTCGCTCTCGACGAGCACCGGCTCGGCGAGGCGCGCCGCGGCGGTCATGGGCATGTCGGCGTCGAGCGGGACCGTCGCGCCGACCTGGCTCACCTTGATGTCGCGCAGCGCGACGAAGCGCAGCTGAGCGCCGTCGACGACGGCGAGCGCGCCCGAATGCGCGCCGAGCGCGGTGACGGTTTGATCGACGATGAGCTGAATGACTTCGGACATGGAGAGCGCGCCGGTGAACGCCTCGGTCGCGGCCTGCAATCGTTCGGCGCGGCGCTCCGATTCTTCCGCGAGGCGCAGCGCGGTTTGTGAATCCGTCAGCGCGCGACGGCGATCGGCGAGCGCGCGATCCAGATTTCGGTTGACGAAGAACGCGAGCAGGCCGGCGGCCAGCGTTCCGAGAAGAATTACCGCGCCCTGAATCTCTGTGGAGCGCGTATCGTCGGCCTTCCGAATGGTGAACAGCCGCTCTTCTTCGGCGGCGACGCTATCGATGAGCCGGTGAATGTCGGTCATCAGACTGCGCCCCGGACCATGCGAGATGATGCCGGCCGTGAGATTGGTCTGTCCCGCGCGTTCGGATGCAACCGTGGAATCGAGCACGTCGAGACGGCGCGTGATGCGGGCGTGCAGCGTGTCGAGCCGCGCCTGCTGCCTTGGATTGTCGCGGGTCAGCATCTCGAGCCGCTGCAGCGCGCGTTCGGCCCGCTGCGGGGCGCCGCGATAGGGTGTGAGAAATGACGTGTCGTGCGTCAGCAGATACCCGCGCTGTCCCGTCTCCGCGGACAGCAGCGATGTCTCGAGATCGGACGACGCGTCCATGACGTCGCGCGTGTGCAGGACGAGATCGCGCAGAATGATTTCGCGCCGGAGCGCCGTGTAGGCGAGGCCGCCCGTGAAGACGACGATCGCGGCCGGCCCGAAGACGGCGAGTCTTCGGGTCAGCCGATTGCGGCGACGACGATCGGGCATGTGCGGACTTCGGCGTCCTGGCGTACGACCGAAACAGCTATCTCGTCGCGCGGCCTACCAGGCGATCGGTAATCCCGTCGGCAATCGCCTTCGCGTCGGCGTGTTCGTCGTTCGTCAACACGATGATCGTCGCATGCTTGGACGGAATGCGAACGTAGGCGTTGCGCTTGCCGTCCGGCGTTCCGTACGCCGTGAAGCGCGCCACGCCCTTGTAGGTGTCGCTGGTCCAGCCCTGGCCTTCATTGAAATGGACGGTGGTATCGCGCGCGTAGGTCCGCGGATTCTCGAGGCCGAGCGAGAGGCGATAGAGCTCGTCCACGTCGGACATGATCCGGCCGTCGGCCGTGGCGTTGGTCTTGTGCATGCCGATCGGCGTCGAGACGCCGCGCGCGACGCACGACTGCAGCGCGGTCATCGGCGGCCCGCCGCGTCCGCCGCGTCCCCGGCCGGCCTGCGTGGCCCCCGGCGTGGCCGCCGGCGCGGCGCTGTCCGTCGTCGCGGCGGCCGTGGTGCGCTGCGTCGCCAGCTGATCGCAGATCCCGTTGATGATGCTGCCGAGTCCCTCGAGCGAGAACTCGGGCACGGTGGTCGTGGGCATGTACTTCGCTTGCGGGGGAATGCCGTACGACTTGTCGGCGAACACCTCGCCGTTCTGCGCGACGAGCACCGTCGCGCCCGAGGCGGTGTCCGAGTATTTCTTAAAGAGCGAATCGATATAAGCAATCTTGAATGGCGCGTCACTCGACGCGCGGTGCATCACTCGCCGCGTCGCCAGATTGAAGCGGTCGCCCGGATACAGCGTGATGAACGGCTTCCCGGCGTCGTTCTTGTCCTTGGCGTTGTAGACGAACGCCTTGTTGCGCCCGATGATCCGCGCGGTGTCGCCCTTGACGAGCCACGCCGTCCCCTCGTCCTCGGAGATCGCGAGCAGGTTCGGGTACTTCGGCACGATCGAGTCGGCGAGATCGGCCAATCGCTCGCGCGCCACGACGTGCTGGTCGATTCCCACGCCGCGCAGATACGCAAAGCCCTTCTCGTGGCTGGGGTCGTCCATGATCATGTTGTTGTTCGACGGCGCGCCGCGTACGAGGAAGTCGCCGAGAATCGATGCGCCGGCCGACGAACCGGCGATCACGCCGCCGCGCGCCAGCACGTCGTTGAACGCTTTCTCCGTCTTGGTACCGGCGTACGAATCCACGAGATGGAACTGCCGGCCGCCGTCGAACCACACGCCGCCCGCCTTGTCGAGCACCTTCACGAAGCTGTCGGCATCCGCGAGCGTGCGGTTCGTGGTGTGCAGCACGTAGAGATTCCTGGCTCCGGCGGCGCGCCAACCGCGCGTGCCCGAATAGTTCTGCGCGTATGCCGTGTCGCCGCCCGCGGTGGGCACGAGCACGATGAGCGCATTCGGACCGCCCGCGGCCTGAATGAATGCGTTGTAGACCTCCGGCCCCATCGAGCCGCCGCCGACGACGATCACCGTCCCGTGAGGCGGTCCAACTTTGGTGGCGGGAGCAGCGGCGCGATGCGAGGTCTGCGCGAAAAGACAGGCGGGTGCGGCGACCGCAATCAGGGCGACCGCACGTTTGATGAGCGACATGGAATCCTCGAGCGTGGATGTGACCGGCTCAAAGATATGTCTGCGCCACGCGCGATGGCGAGATGAGCGCGGCGACTTTAGCGAGCCGTCGCGGCGCGCGGCAGGGTCAGCGAGAACCTCGAGCCCGCACCCAGCCCGCTCGAGAGCGTGATGTCGCCACCCATACCGCGCGCCAGATCTCGGCTAATGGATAGGCCGAGCCCGACCCCGTCGCGCGAGCGCGTGTAGTTGGTGTCGACCTGCACGAACGGCTCGAACACGGCCTCGTGCTTTTCCGGCGGAATGCCGATGCCGGTATCGCGAATCTCGGCGACCACGTTCTGCGCCGTGACGGTGTACTCGAGGCCGATTCGCCCTCCCTCATCGGTGAAGCGCACCGCGTTCGCGAGCAGGTTGAGCAGAATCTGCTGCACCTTTTCGACGTCCGCCCGCGCGACCGGTTCGGGGCGGCAGGTCTTGAACTCGAACTGCAGCCGCTTGGCGCTGAGTTGCGGCAGAATCAGCGACTCGACGGTCCGCGCGACCTCGCACAGCGGAACGTCGCACACGTTATAGCGCACATTCCCCGACTCGAGGCGCGCGTAGTTCAGCACCTGATTGATGAGCCCGAGCAGATGCCGCTGGCTGCGCTGAATGCGCTCGAGCGCGTCGCGCTGCGCCTCGCTCACGGCGCCGTGAATGCCCATGTCGAGCAGCTCCGTGTAGCCGCCGATGGCGTTCAGCGGCGTACGCAGCTCATGGCTCATCACCGCGAGGAACTGGCTCTTCGCCCGATTCGCCTGCTCGGCGACGATGCGCGCCTGCTCGGCTTCGGCGCGCGCCGCGCGTTCGCGGGCCAGCAGTTCTTCGCGTTCCTGTTCGAGTTGCACGCGACGGACCAGCTCCGCCTCGAGCGCGCGGGCGCGCTGCTGCAGCTGCGATATTTCCGCGAGGCGTTCACGCTCGTCGCGCGCGCCGTACATCTCGGTCGGGTGCACGTGCGTATGCGCGTCGCAGACACGCTTGAACGCGGCCGCGTCCTCGGCATCGCCGAAGCCGCCCATGCCGTAGCCGCAGAGAAGCTCGAACCGCTCGCGCTGCGCGAATGCATTCCAGAGATCCTCGAGCGCCAGAGCCGCGTCGCGTTTGTCCTCGTCCCACAGCACACTGACCATTTCGCCGTAAGCGCACGGCTCCCGGCGGGTTTGCGCCGCGACGTCGCGAACGAGCCGGCCCACGGTATTCTCGAAACGCGCCCGGTCCGGCATGCCGTTTACCAGGAGCGAATTCAGCATTTCCTGCGCGTCGAGAAAACGCGACATGCCGCGCCGGCCCAGGTCGCCGACGTCGTAGCCGCGCGCGCTCAGCGCGACGGCAAGTGATTGTCGATGCTCGTCAGTGGCGATAACGACCGCGGGGCGGCCGGCGCGAAAGCCGTCGGCGAGAAAGTTCGCCACGGTCTCGACCAGGAATTCATCGCTCTCGTAGAACTGGACCGCGTGGGAGTGCGCGGCAGATGCCATTGCGACCTACCTCGCTCGAAACGCGCACGCGCGGAGCGCAAAGCGATGCCCCGAGTGCATTATTGAATATCCGCGTTTCTTTGCCCGGGAGCAATTGTCTCCCATAGAAAGGAGGCCACTCCCGTCTTCATGACGGCCTCGGCCATTGGCCCGAATCTCGCGAACGTGTGCGAGCGATTGCACCCTGGAGGATGAGTGGCGGTGGATGTGACGCAGTTTGGTTTGCGCGAAATGCTGAAGTGCAGTCTGGATGTTCGCGAGTGTGGCCGAAGTGAGCCGAGCATGGAATCCGCCGGCCGGAAAATCTGCCGGTACTTTTATAATGAGCTGGTGAGCTCCGACGGCGGTCGCGCATGCGCGCTCGTTCGGATGTACAAAGTGCATCCGTTCGGCGGTTTGCCGCCCGAGCTGCAGCGGTTCGCGCGCCGCGCGTTGCGATCGGCGGACGGCCCATCGATCGCCGAAACCGATACGATGCGGTGCCTCGCACTACTCGCCACCGTCGGCGACGAAGAGGCATGGAATCATCGCCACCTTTCGCACGCACATCAGGCCATTCCGCTCCCAAGCGCGCAGATCGTCTCGCGCGCGCCGATGATTGCACAGCTCATTCGGCAATTTGGACTCGACCTGGACGACGTCATCCGGCCGTCGCCGGACCTGTTGCGCAACACGGAAGGCAAGACGTACGGCGTCTTTCACGTCGAGGAAGCCGCGGACAGTCCCTACATCCCGGCGCAGGCCCAATTCGTCGAACGCTACGGCATTCGCTCGGTGTTGGGATTCGGCGGATCGTTGCCGGGCGCGGATCTCTTCGCGGTGATCCTCTTCGCTCGCGCGCACATCCCGCCGGATGCGGCCGATCGATTTCGGACGATCGCGCTCGACGCGAAGGGCGTGTTGCTTCCCCACGCGTCGAACGGCACGGTGTTCGACACGCCAAAGGCGCCCGTCCGATGACGCGCGAATGACTGAGGGTCGCTGAGCCGACGTTTTGCACGCGAGGGCGGTGCGGCTTTGATTTATGGCATGCCCCGCTATCTCATCTTCTCCGAAGGCCAGTTCGGCACGCCCGCGTCCAAGACCGGCAACTCCGTGATTCGATATTCCGCCGGCCATGTCGCGGCGGTGCTCGACAGCACGCGCGCCGGCCAGCGCGTTCAGGACGTCCTCGGCTATGGCGGCGACATCCCCGTTGTCGCGAGCATCGATGAAGGCGTCGCGCGCGGCGCCGATGCACTGATGGTCGGAATCGCGGTGAACGGCGGCGGACTGCCGGCCGAAGCGCGCTCGGCAATCGCGCGCTCGATCGAACGTGGTCTCGCGATCTGGAACGGGCTGCACACGTTCGTCGCCGACGATCCGGAGCTCGGGCCCCTGGCCCGCCAATTCAAGGTCGAGGTTCGCGACGTTCGCCGGCCGCCTGCCGACTTGCCGGTCGGCGGCGGCCGTGTGCGGGAGATCGAGCAGACGGTCGTTCTCGCCGTCGGCACTGACGCGAACATCGGCAAGATGACGGTCATGCTCCAGCTTCGCGATGCGATGCGATCGCGCGGCACGCGTGCCACGTTCGCGCCGACGGGACAAACGGGGATTTTCATCGACGGCTGGGGGATATGTGTCGATGCCGTCGTCGCCGATTTCATCGCGGGCGCCGCGGAATCGCTCACTCTCGAAGCCGCGAGGACATCGGACATCGTGCTCGTGGAAGGCCAAGGATCCATTCTGCATCCCGGATACTCCGGCGTGTCGCTCGGGCTGCTGCACGGCAGCTTGCCGCACGCGTTGATCGCGTGCGATCAGCCGACACGAAAAACGTTTCGCCACAACGCGTGGCTTCCAATTCCACCGCTCGGCGAGGTGATCGCGTTGCACGAGGCGATGGCGCATCCGCTGCGTCCCGCGAAGACGATCGGTATCTCGCTGAACACGGTGGACATGAGCGAGCGCGACGCGCGCGCGGAGATCGATCGCGTGACCGAGGAGACAGGATTGCCGACGACTGATCCGGTTCGATTCGACGCAGCGCCGTTGGTGGATGCCGTCCTGGCGTTCGACGCCGAGCGGCGCGCGGTTGGCGCTGGAGCGGTGCGATGAGAATTCTTAGAACATCGGTGCTGGTGCTTTCCGTCGCGGCATTGAGCGCAGCCACGGCCTGCGAGACGCGCGAGTCCGAGATCGGCGCCCTGCGCGGGGTCCGGTACGTTCCGGCGCGCGGCAAGGTCGATTTCACACTCTACGACACGCAGGGCCGTCCGTTCGACTTCGTACAGCAAACGCGCGGCACGGCGACGCTCCTGTACTTCGGCTACACGAACTGTCCCGACGTGTGCCCCATGCACATGAACAACATCGCGGCGGCGATGAAGAAGCTGTCGCCTGAGGATCAGGGACGGGTACGCGTGGTATTCGTGACGACGGATCCGAATCGCGATACGCCGGAACGCCTGCGTAGTTGGCTCGACAACTTCGACAAGCGGTTCATCGGTCTGCGCGGGCCACTCGATTCGGTGAACGCCATCGCGCACAACCTCGGGCTGCCCGCGGCGTCGATGGAGATCATGAAACCCGGCGAAGCTGGCCCGATGAACTATGGAATGGGCCACGCCGCGCAGGTGCTCGCCTACTCGTCGGACGATAGCTTGCGCACGGAGTATCCGGGCGGATTCACGGTCGACGATTGGACGAACGATCTGCCGCGGCTGATCAAGATTCGTTGATGCGTAGCGCCAGCAGCGCGAACGTCGCGAGCCAGTGTTCGCCGGCGTAGTCGCCCGCGACGTGCGGCAGGCTCGCGTTCAAGTGTCGCTCCGCCGTCTCGAGCGCGATCGCGCGACGCGCGTCGTCCAGGCGAGGCGCAATGCTTCGCCAGCACCACGCGCGGCTCAGATTCAATCCGTCGAGATGCGCGATCTTGCCGTCGGTGCGATCGGAAACGGTCACGGGCTCGAAGAGCGTCGCCGGCTGCCGCTGCGCAACGCGCGGCAAGAATCGGTCGAACCAGCGTGACCACGTTGCGGCGTCGACGAGCCGGCGCATGCACTCGGCCTCGATGAGCGCGGAGGAGAGGAAATCGTCGCCGCCAGGTTCCCACGCTTGGGCATCGACATCGTTGCCGTACCACGCCGTCGCCTTGTCGCGCAGCAGACCGACGAATGATTCGTCGGCGGTGACGGTTGCGTACTCGTGCGCCAATGCCAGCGCGAACGCGGTGTTGAAGTGCGTGCCGACGCGAATCGGATAGAGCGCCTTCGGCAGAAACGCGCGAAAGCGATCGGCGAACGCGTCGGCCAGCGGCTGCATCGTCTCCGACCAGCGCGACGCCTCCGGCGAGGAATGGCGTAGCAGCTCGGCGCTGAGCATGAGGAGCCACGCCCAACCATAGGGCCGCTCGAACGTTCCGCGATTCGGCCGCTGCAAATACGCCACTTCCGCCGCGACGGCCTCCGTCGTGAATTGCGCGTCGAAGAGCTCGCGAATGCGCGCGCACTCCGGGAGATCGGGAACCTCGCGATACACCGTGGCAAGCAGCCAATAGCCGTGCACGTTCGAGTGCCAATCGAAGCTGCCATAAAAGATCGGATGCAGCACGCTCGGCGCACGGAGATCTTCGGGGCCGTTGAGCACGTGATCGAGCTTGTTCGGATACTCGCGCTGCACGTGGGCGAGCGCGAGCGACGCGAAGCGCGAGGCGATGGTCTTGTCGAGGGTCATCGGTGATAGACGCATACGTACATGATCGCGATGTTGGCCGCCAGCAGCACGATCGCGGTTGGAATTTGCACTTTGATGACGGCGTTTTGATCGGGCAGCTCGAGCAGCGCCGCGGGCACGATGTTGAAGTTGGCGGCCATCGGCGTCGAGAGTGTGCCGCAGTATCCGGAGAGCATCCCGACGGCGCACATGATGATGACGTCGCCGCCGAACTTGTGCGCGATGAGCGGCAGCCCGATGCCCGCCGTCATGACGGGAAATGCCGCGAACGCGTTGCCCATGATGGTCGTGAAGACCGCCATGCCGATCGCGTATGCCGCCACGGCGGCGAACGCGGTGTTGAGTGGAATCCAGCGATCGATGATCTGCGCGACGATCGGTCCGACACCGGCCAGCGCGAACATTGCACCGAGTGCGGCGAGCACTTGCGGAAGCACGGCCGCCCAACCGACGGCGTCCATCAAACGCCGCCCTTCGTTCATCGGCGTGGAGAGCGGCGGCCGAAGCATGATGATCCCGACGATCAGCGCCACCACCGTCGCCACGCCGAGCGAGATCAGCGTGACCTGCTTCGGGTCGACGAGGGGCGTGCCGTGGATGACGACGTGCTTGAACCCGAACGTGCCGGCGAGGGTCACGGCCGGAATCGTCAACGCGGGCACGAACAGCCAATTGCCGAAGCGCTTCGCGCTCGCCGTGCGCTCCTCTTTTGTCGCCGACTCGGGCGGCGCGCCGCTCAACTTGCCGATCGCCATCACGAGCGTCATCGCGATGACCACGAGCCCATTCACGAAATTGGGAACGTACGACCCGAAGAAGAACGTGAACGCCCACAGTCCCCAGAACGCCGCGTTGTTGTAGCGTTTGGCGTTCCTACGATCGCGCAGGTTCGCGACGGCGACGCCGGCGAGCATCATCCCCATCAGCACGTTGATGAACTCGAGCGTGATCATTTACCGCCCGCCTGCGCACGCAGCCGGCGATCCAGGAGCATGAGCCGCACGCCGTGAATGATCAGCGCGGCGATGGCCGTGGGAATCGACCACACGGCGAGATCCTGCGGCTCGACGTGAATACCGTTCTGATCGAGAAACCCGCGAATCAGGAGGATCGATCCGATCGCGATGAAGATGTCTTCCCCGAAGAACACGCCGATATTGTCGACGGCCGCGGCGTGCGCGCGAATGTGATTCCGCGTCTCGTCGCTCAACTCGCCAAACTGATTCTCGGCGGCCGCTTCGGCCATCGGCGCGATGAGCGGCCGCACCATTTGCGGATGGCCGCCGAGCGAAGTGAGCCCGAGCGCGGCCGTGATCTGCCGGATGACGAGGTAGGCGAGCAACAACCGGCCGGTCGTCGCCGCGTGAATGCGCGAGATGACGATGCGCGCGCGTTCCTTGAGTCCGGCGTGCTCGAGTAAGCCGATCACCGGCAGCGCGAGCCAGACCACGGGCACCGAGCGGCTGTCGACGAACGCTTTGCCGAACGCGGTGATCACGTCGACGAGTCCGTGATGCGCCGCGAGGCCCGTCGCGACGGCCGCCGTGACGACGACGAGCAGCGGATTCACGCGAAACGCGAATCCGACGACGACGATGAGAATGCCGATGAGAGGGAGCATGGCGCGGGGAAGCTGGCGGTTCGGTCGAGCGCCGTCCAGTGCGTTCCGCGCCTGATCTGCGGCTAGATCTGCTCGACCGTGTAGCCTTTGTCGCGAAGCATTTGTACGATGCCAGTCTTGCCGACGAGATGCGCCGCGCCCACGACCACGAGCGCGTCGGTCTTTCCCTTGATCAACGATTCGATCTCGGGAATCCAGCTGCGATTGCGTCGCACGACCATGACGTCCAGCATCTCGGGCGACATCTCCGCCGACGCATTGAGCATGCTGTCGAGCCGCGCGGCATCGCCGGCGAGCCACGCATCCTTGAGCGACGTCATTTCGGCCACGGCGGCGTCGGGTCCCTTCGACGCGACGAGCATGCGCTCCTGTTGCGCGGCGGACAGGTTGTCGAACAAGTGCAGCTGCAGATCGACGCCCTCGAGGCCGATGACCGGCTTGCCGGCCTGCTTCGCGCGCTTGTCGAGCTGCATGTCGACGCCATAGTCGGCCTGGAAGCCGGCCTTCTGCATCGTCAGCGACGTCATGAGCAATGACACGAACCAGGGCTTGAACATCGCGACCTGATCGAGCGACATGCCGTAGAGATGGAGCAGCGAATCGGTTTTCGTCGCGGCCGCGGGCGACAACATCGTGCGGAGCGACGAACCGGGCGCGACGCGTGCGAGCGCGACCATCTCGGGCGCGCGCGCGACGACGGAGTCGAGGCTCGTCTCGAAGGCGATAGTCTGCGCGTGCGCGAACGCGGTGTCGACGATCGGCGGCAGCTTTCCCGCCTCGGGCGTCAGCAGGTGAACGGAGCCGAGCAGGTAGACCGTCGCGCCGTTCGGGCCATGCACGCGATACATGATGTGCTTGCCGGCAGGCGTCTGGGCGTGCAGCGGCAGCGCGACGACGATGGCGAGCGCGAAACGACCGAGTCGGGCAAGCAGGCGGTGCATCATTTGTCCTTGATCTTGGCCCACGTGTCGCGGAGGGTGACCGTTCGATTGAAGACGAGCGCGTCGGGCTTGGAGTCGACGGTGTCGGAGACGAAGTAGCCCGTGCGCTCGAACTGATAGCGCGTTCCCGCGGCATCGTTCCCGACGCTCGGCTCGATTTTCGCGCCGCGCACGACGGTCAGCGATTCCGGATTCAACGCGGCCATGAAGTCTTCGACGTCGTCGGGATCGGGAATCGCGAACAAGCGATCGTACAAACGCAGCTCGCAGTCGAGCGCGCGCGCCGCGGACACCCAGTGAATGGTGCCCTGCACCTTTCGGCCGTCGGGGGAGTCGCCGCCGCGCGTCGCCGGGTCGTACGTGCAGCGCAATTCGATGACCTCGCCGTTCGCGTCCTTCACGACGTCCGTGCACGTGATGAAGTAGCCGTAGCGCAGCCGAACTTCGCGGCCCGGCGCCAGCCGATAGAACTTCTTCGGCGGATTCTCCATGAAGTCGTCGCGCTCGATGTACAGTTCGCGAGAGAACGGCACCGGGCGCGAGCCGGTGAGCGGCACGTCATGAGGATAGTATGAAGCCTCGAGCTCCTCGACCTGCCCCTCCGGATAGTTCGTGAGCACGACCTTCAGCGGATTGACGACGCACATCACGCGCGGCACGCGCATGTTGAGATCGTTGCGCACGGCGTGCTCGAACGTGGCGAGCTCGGTGCGCTGCGGCTTCCGCGAGACGCCCGCCGCTTCGGCGAACGTACGCAGCCCTTCGGGCGTGACGCCGCGCCGGCGCAGGCCCGAGATCGTGGGCATGCGCGGATCGTCCCAACCGGAGACCAGCCCCTCGTTCACGATGCGCAGCAGTTTGCGCTTGCTCATGACGGTGTACTCGAGCGACAGCCGCGAGAACTCCGTCTGCTCGGGCGGATGCTCGAACTCCGTCTCGTGCACGAGCCAGCGGTAGACGTCGTTGTTGTCCTTGAACTCGAGCGAGCAGAGCGAGTGCGTGATGCCTTCGATGGCATCGCTGAGCGGATGCGCGAAGTCGTAGAGCGGATAGATGCACCACGCGTCGCCGCGGCGGTAATGAGGCGCATGGCGAATGCGAATCAGGATGGGGTCGCGCATCAACATGTTGTTGTGCGACATATCGATCTTGCCGCGGAGCACGTGCGCGCCATCGGGAAACTCGCCGGCGCGCATGCGCTCGAGCAGGTCGAGATTCTCGGCCACGCTGCGATCGCGATACGGGCTATTGGTGCCCGGCGACGTCACCGTGCCGCGATTCTCGCGGATCTCGACGTCGCTCTGCGAGTCGACGTACGCGCTGCCCTTTTCGATCAGCATCACCGCGAAGTCGTACAGCTGCTCGAAGTAATCGCTCGCGTACAGCTCCTCGTCCCACTCGAAGCCGAGCCAGCGAATGTCGTTCTTGATGGCCTCGACGTACTTGATGTCCTCCGTCTCGGGATTGGTGTCGTCGAACCGCAGGTTGCAGCGCCCGTCGAACTCCTGCTTGATGCCGAAGTTCAGGCAGATGGCTTTGACGTGACCGATGTGCGGAAAACCATTCGGCTCGGGCGGAAAGCGCGTGGCAATCCGCCGCCCGAACCGGTTGGTTGCTACATCTTCGGCGACCATCTCGCGGATGAAGTCGCGGTGCTTGGTTTCGGGGGCGGGAGCGGGGGAGGACATACCATCAAAGGTAACGCGCGCGTCATCCCGAGCGACCCTGAGCGCAGCGAAGGGGAGTCGAGGGACCCCCGTCCCGGCGGAGGAGCTATGTGCAGCGCTCCGCTGAGAAGGGGATCCTTCGACGCCGGCGCTGCGCGCCTTCGCTCAGGATGACACTTAGTCTGCCGGCGGCCGTTGCTGCTGCTGCGATGGCGGCGGCGCGGACAGCGGCAATCGGATGCGCTCCGGCACCTTCGCCCACTGCTCGGGCGTCAATGTATTCTGCGCATCCTTCACCGACTGCTGCAGCGCCTTGAGAATGAAGATGTTCGCCGGCTGAATCTTCGGCGCGAGCGCGCCCAGGTCGGGATGGTCGCCCGCATCGACCAGCAGCTGCGCGATCACGGTGATGATCGAGTCGGCCTGCTGCGAGAACTTCGTCGAGATCGCGTTGAGCTTCACCCGTTGATCGCGCGTGAGGTTGAGCTTGAGCGAGTCCGCCTGCTCGACCAGTGACTTGACCGGTGTCGGCAGCCCCTTCGAGATGCGCTCCTTCACTTCGGCGAGCGTCGCCTTGCCGCCATTGGCGCCGCCGGTCACGGCTTTGAGCTGCACCTTCACCGGGTCGCTGCCCACCTTCACCTGGCCGCGCAGGCCAAGCTGGAACGGCACGAGGAACGCGCTGCCCGCGCCCGTCGGCGAGCCGAAGTGACCGTTCACCTTGTAAAGGTACTGGCGCGACTGCTGGTCGAAGCCGGCAATCGACAGCAGCGTGCGATCCGGGAACACCGGCTGTCCCCAACCGTGCAGGTTGTCGCCGTGCAGCACGCGGTCGACGCCGGCCAGCGTGTTCGTGGCGACGAGCGACACCGTCAGCCGATCGTCGAACACACGCGCGCGCGGCTGCCAGTTCACCTGGAAGTCGAGCTGCGGCGTCCACGGCGTCGTGCACGAGTTGCGCGACGCGATTCGCCCTTCCTGCGATCGAATGCAATCCGCCGCGCGATCGTCCGTCGTCGCGATCAGCTTGTCAATGTCGGAGGAGAGCGACGATCCCGCGCCCGGCACGAACGCGCGATCGTTGCGCTGTCCGTCGCCATTCACGTCGCCGTTGACCGACGGCGTGTAGCGCGCGCCGCTCAACAAGCGGCCGATCACCGTGAAGTCGATCCCATGCGAGAACGGAATGAGCGAGGTCGCGATCACCTGATGCCGCCGTTCGAGATCGCTCGTGCCCCACTCGATCGTGTTCGGGTTGCCGGCGGTATTCGGCACATAGGAGCCGAGCGCGAAGCCGTCCGACTGATCGAGGACACGATTCCATGTATACGCAAACGTGATCAGGCCCGAGTGCACGCCGGGAATCGTCACGCTCGTCGTTACCTGGCCGGTTCGCGACTTGAGGCCCGAGCCAAGCGAGATGACGGGACCGAACGCGCTGTGCGGACGCACGAGCGGACTGGCCGTGCCGGTGCCGGGCACGATCGCGTTCGCCTGGGCAAACACCGGACGACCGCCTTCGCCCGCCAACACGAAACTCGGCGCGGGCAGGTTGATGTCTTCGCCGAACGGCGAGTTGATGCCGTACGCGAACAGACCGTCCATGCCGATGCTCGAGAACGTGCCGATGCGCTTCGTGAATCCGAGCGACGCACGCCAGACGTCCGGCGCGCCGAAACTCTTGTCGAGCAGAATCACGTTCGGCTGAACCGATCCGAACGTCGACGAACCGGAGCCGGCGCACGTGTCGGGAATCGTTCCCGCATCGGCCAGATAGGCCGACCAGTTCGGCACCGGCACCGCCGAGCCGACACAGAGCAGCTGCGTCTGCGAGCCGACGACGCCCGTCCCGTTGCGCGCCGCCGCCACGAGCGGCGAGGGAATCGTCCCGCGGAATTCGCCGATGCCGCCGCGAATCGAACCAGCCGGCAAGCCGGCGTCATTCCAGATCAGATAGGTAAAGCCGAAGCGCGGTGTGATCGCGAAGTCGGTCGGCCAATCGCTCGTCGAGCGGCCGAACGCCTGCGACACCGCCGGATTGTCCGCCGGCGCATTCGGCAACCGCGTCGCCTCGGCGCGCACGCCATACACAAACTGTAAAGTCGCCGAGTGGCGGTACGCGTCGCCGAGGTAGAGAGCGCCGTTGTTGCTGCCCGCCGATTGATCGGCGCCGGACAACGTGCGCGCGAACAGCGCGGGATGCCCCGCGTCGAAATCGGCGAGCGAATTGTAGATGAACGTGCCGAAGCGATTGTTGATCGCGCCGATGGTCGACCGCGACACGTTCAGCAATCCACCGAGTTTCAGGCGGTGGTCGCCGACCAGCCACGAGAGCTCGTCGGACGCTTCGACGAGGCGGTTGGTCGTCGAGCGCGGCAACGCCGGGCTGCCGCCGAACTGCAGCGTCGTGACGCCCGCCGTCGTGTTCGAGGTCTCCGCGCCCGACGCCACCGTCACCACACCCGCCGGCCCGGCGAGAAACGCCGCCGCCGATTGATGATCCTGTGATGCGTAAATTCGCCCTTCATTGATGAAATTGCCGAGGCTCGAGGTCAGCGTCGCCATGGCGCCGCCACCGTCGGACGACGTGCTGCCGCCGGTCTGCGGCAACGCCAGCGGCGAGATGCGCGTCGCATCCTGACCGAGATGGCGATAGTCGCCGCGGAGCATCAGCGAGTGCGACTCGTTGATGTCCCAGTCGACGCGCGCGAGGCTGCTCAGCGTCGTGGAGAGACGCGTCGTCGGAGCACTGCCAAGATTGCCGAGGCCATTGCGCGCGACGATCTGACGGAACCGCGACACCGAGTCGACATTCGCGCCGAGGTTGGCGAGCGCGCCCGAGCTGGCGTCGAGCAGCGACGCGACCGCATCGGATTTGCGATCGTACTGGAGCGAACCGAAGTAGAAGACGTCGTGATCGCCGACCGGACCGCCGACGCCGAAGCTGCCGGTGGTTTGCGTGTATTTCTGGCCGAACGTCGGCGACGTCGATGTCGGGAATTGCAGCGACGGCTGCTGCAGGTTCACCGTCGTCGTGCCCTGGAACAACGACGTGCCGCTCTTCGTGGTGGTGGTGATCTGGCCGCCGGTGAACTGGCCGCGGCTCACGTCGTAGACGTTCGTGATGACGCGCACCGCGCGCACCGCATCCTGCGGGAGCGAGCCAAAGAGGAACGAGCTGCCGTCCACCGTCACGTTGTTCTGCGCCGGCGGCTGGCCGGCGACAGAGAATGACGCCGGGGTGGAATCGGTCGCCGAGGTGGGGACGACGCCTGGCGCGAGCGCGGCGATGGCGGCAAGGTCGCCGGCGAGCACCGGCATTCGCTGAATCAATTCCGGCGGAAGACCGAATCCGGTGGCGCCTGCGCCCGACGCCGGCGGAGCGCCTGGTCGATTCGCGTTTGCACGCACCTGCACCGCGGCGAGCTGCTGCACGGTCTTCGCCAACTTCACCTCGGCGACCAGCCGGTCTTCGTCAGCCTGCCGGGTGAGCGTTACGGTGGCCGGCGCGAGTCCGATGTACGTGATGCGCACCGTGTACGACGCGCCTCCGTCGCGGAACAGCATGGAGAACCGGCCGTCGGAATGCGTGGTGGTGTGCTTGATGACCCCCGTCTCGATCGACGTGATGTCGATGCGCGCCCCGTTGATCGGCTGGCTGTCCGGCCCGACCACGTGACCGGTGATGATCTGTGTGGTGGTGCCGATCTGTGCGGCGGCCGGCGAGACGGCGGCGGCGGCGAGGAGCAGGAGGGCCGCGGCGGACAGATGCGACAACCGGCGCGAGAACGGGCGCGACAACAGGCGCGACACTCCGGTGAGCTCGCGAAGCAGGATACGTTTCATCATATGATGTAGGTACACCATGTAGCGCACAGTGGGCTCGGGTCGGTAGACGGGGCGGTTGAACGAGTCGTACGGCGGGAGTTGGGATCGCTCGTCTGCGGAGCCTACGCGCAATCACAGCGAGAAGTGTCAACAATCCCCACAAGACGACTCAGACGGGAATAGCTTCACATCGCTGCACGAAGATCTGGATTTCGTTTGGTACGGTCGTTCTATTGAATCTCACCTAAACCCAGACCCACCATGGCCTTCGCCGATACCATCGTCCCCGAGTTCGACCAGGAGATGCGCACCACCCGGTCCCTGTTGGAACGCGTTCCGCTCGACAAGAGCGATTGGAAGCCTCACACGAAGTCGACGGCGATGGGGGCGCTGGCGTTCCATCTCGCCAATCTGGCCGGATTCGGCGAGATGATCGTGAAACAGGAAGGCCGCGACTTCGGCGCCGCCGCACAGACCAGCACGCGCGCCAATGCCGCCACCGAACGTACGCGCGAAGAGCTGCTGGCGTTGTTCGATGAGAACGTCGCGAAGTCGCGCGCCGCATTACAGTCACTTCAGGACAAGGATCTGGGCACGACCTGGACGCTCAGCAACGGCGGTAACGTCATCTTCGCGATGCCGCGCGCGGCGGTGATACGGACGCTGCTGATGAATCACATCATTCATCATCGCGGACAGTTGAGCGTGTATCTCCGGCTCAACGACGTGCCGCTGCCGTCGATCTACGGCCCCACGGCCGATACCTGATCCGTCCAACCGCGCGTTGACACGCATTCCATCGTGACGTTTCCGCCCGGTCCGCCACCCTCCGACGGCGATCACCCCTCGCTGGAGGAGCGCGTCGCACGACTCGAGGAAACGCTCGCGATGGTCGCGGCGGAACTGGCGGCGCTGCGCGGGACGGGCGCGCCCTCACGAAGTACGGCTGCCCGGCCGCTTATTCCGCCACCTCCGCCGTTCACCGCCGCGCCCGCGACGCGCCGCTTTCGATCCGATGATGTCGAGAGTCTGCTCGGCCGGTACGGCATGCTCGTCATCGCGGTGCTCGCGGCCGTGGCGGCGGTCGGAACGTTCCTCAGCTGGGCGATAGCGCACAGGTATCTGCAGCTCGGTCCAACCGCGCGCTTGGTGCTCGGTCTCGTCGTTGCCGCGGCGATTGGCGGCTGGGGTTTTCGATTGCGCCGCCGCGAGCGGTCGTTCGGCTCGACGCTGCTCGGACTGTCGCTCGCGATCGTGCACGTGTGCGCGTATGGCGCCGGGCCGGGGCTGCACATCGTTCCGTCGGCTGCGGCGTTCGTTGGCGCGGCCGTGGTGTCGTGGATGCTCGCGTATTTCGCGCATACCGAAAACGATGAGCCGCTCTGGTGCGCGGCATTCGCCGGCGCCGCGATCGCGCCGTTCGTAACGTCCGACGGCGTGGCGAACGAATACGCGCTCTTGGGCTACGGCATTCTCGTGCTCATTCCCGGCTGCTTCGCGATCGGGAAGCGCGACTGGGCGATCGGCTGGCGCGCCGTGTATGCCGTGAGCGCGCTGTACGCGATCGCCGCGGCGACCGTCGCCGAACGTTCGGGAATGCCGGAGTTCGTGACGGCATTCTCGTTCCCGTTCGTGGTCGCGACCTTCGGTGTCGCGATCGTTGCACCGGCGACGCGCGTGCGAGGCGTGCTGCGCTGGATGGCGCTGCTCGCGCTCATCGCGAGTCTTGGCAACGGACCGGCCACCGCATCGGAGACGCTCGCCGGGGTCATCATCGGTGGACTCGCGATGTGGCTGTTGCTGCTCGACTATCACGCCGACGCTCCGCAGTCGACAGTGATTCGCCGCACGCGAAACGATCCGGTCGTTCTCGATTGGTTCGACGCCGCGGTGTTGCCGTTCGCGTTCGCGATTCGCGCCGCGGACGCGGTCATGTTCGAGCATGGGTTGTGGCCCGCGTTCGCCGCGGCGACCGTGCTCGCGCTGATCTTCACGTGGCGCCGGCGCGTCGGCTCGTTGCGCGATGCGTCGGCGTTCGCGACGAGCGCAACGGCAATCATGGCCGTCCTCGTCGCGCCCATCGAAAAACCACTCGGCCGAATCGCCGCATGCGTCGCGCTGTCGTTGTTGCTTCTCGCATTGCACAAGCCGCGGCCGAGTCGCACGTGGGTGGTCGTCGGCGGCGTATTCCTCATCGGAACGGCGCTTCGCACCGTCGTGCTGCTCATGTTTCGGCGGCCGTACCAGTTCACGCCGTTCACCACCGAGCCGTCGACCTGCGCGCTCGCCGTGTTGATCGGATTCATCGCGATCTCACGCTTCTGGCCATTGCTGCGAACGGCGACGCGCGAGTCGCTCGCCGGCCGCGCTGAGTGGACCTACGCCGCCGAGCTGCGGCTGCTGCTGCGAGCGGTCACGACCGCGCCGTGGTTGTGGGCATTCGTCTGGGCGCTGATCGAGCTCGCGATGGCGTACAGTCCAAGCACCGCCGCGCTGCTGCTGGTCGTCTACTTCGCCGCGACCGCGGTGGCGAGCGTCGCGATCGGCCGAGCGCGGCATCGCGCGCGATTGCGCCAGACCGGACTCGGTCTGGCGCTCGCCGCGGCGGCGACGGCGTGCTACGGCGCGAGCACGTACTTCGATTTCGGCGCGCGCATCGCCGCGTACCTCGTCACCAGCGTGTTCCTGCTCGGCATCGCGTACTGGTATCGACGCCCCGGGGGAACGACGGCCGCCGCTACTTGAAGCGCATCCCGTTCGGCGCGACAGTGCCCGAGCGAGGAATTGGTGCGACAGGCGGCCTGTGCGGTTTCTCGGGCTTTTGCGCTCTCGCGGCCGGCCGTTGCTCCGACGCGGCAGCGCCTCGCTTCATCGTGAGCGCAATGCGACTCCGCTCGAGATCCACCGACATCACGCGCACCTTCACCTTCTGTCCGACGCTCACCACGGCGTTCGGATCGCTCACGTAACGATCCGCGAGCTGCGACACGTGCACGAGACCGTCCTGATGCACGCCGACGTCGACGAACGCGCCGAACGCCACGATGTTCGTGACGACGCCCTCGAGCTCCATTCCCTCGACGAGATGCTTCGGCTCCGTCACGTCGGCGCGGAACGCCGGCGGCTCGAACGCCTCGCGCGGATCGCGTCCCGGCTTGCGCAGCTCCGTGAGAATATCCTGAAGCGTGGGAAGTCCGACTTCGCTCGAGACGTAACGCTCGAGCTTCACGCGTCCAAGCTGCGGCTCGTTGCCGATCAACTCCGCCAGCGGCGTACCGACGTCCGCGGCGATCGCCTCGACGAGCGGGTACCGCTCGGGATGCACCGCCGACGCGTCGAGCGGATGCGCGCCGCCACGCACGCGGAGAAATCCGGCGGCCTGCTCGAACGCCTTCGCGCCCAACCGAGGCACTTTCGCGAGATCGCGACGCGAGGTGAATCCGCCGCGCTCGTCGCGCGCCTTCACGATGTTCGCGGCGAGTGACGGACCGACGCCCGCCACGTACGACAACAGCGCGACCGACGCGGTGTTCACTTCGACCCCGACGCGATTTACACAACTCTCAACGACTTCGTCCAACCGCGCCTTGAGCCGCGGCTGCGACACGTCGTGCTGATACTGCCCGACGCCGATCGACTTGGGATCGATCTTCACCAATTCCGCGAGCGGATCCTGCAGCCGCCGCGCGATCGACACCGCGCCGCGCAGCGACACGTCGAGATCGGGCAGCTCGTCGCGCGCCAGCTCGGACGCCGAGTAGACGGAGGCGCCCGATTCGTTGACGACGACCACCTGCGGGCGCGACAACCGCCGCTCGGCGAGAATGTCGCGCACGAGTGTCTCCGTCTCCCGCGACGCCGTGCCGTTGCCGATCGAAATCAGATCGGGGTCGAACCGCGCGACGTAGGCCAACAGCGATTGGGTGAATCGATCGGGCTGATGGAGAAAGAATGTATCCGTCGCCGCGACCGCGCCGGTCTTCGACGCCACCGCGACCTTGACGCCCGTGCGGAATCCCGGATCGAGGCCGATCACGACGCGCTCGCCCGCCGGCGGTGCGAGCAGCAACTGCTCGAGATTCCGTCCGAAGATCGCGATCGCCTCTTCGTCGGCGCGCGTTTTGAGCTCGAGCCGCAAATCGACTTCGACCGCGGGCGCGATCAGCCGCTTGTACGCATCCTGCGCGACGAGCCGCATTTGATCCGCCGCGGCATGCCGCGCGCAACGCTGCTGCTCGATGTCCGCGACAATGCGCTCGGCAGGCGCATCAACGGACCAGAGGAGAAAGCCCTCCGCCTCGCCGCGCCGAATGGCGAGCACGCGATGCGACGGCAGGTCCTCGAGCGGTTGAGAGAACTCGTAATAATCCTGGAATTTGGAAACTTCGTTCGCTTTGGCCGTGGTCACGCGCGCGCGAACGACGCCTTCGGCACGCGTCACGTCGCGCACACGGCCGCGGAGGCTCGCATCGTCCGCGATGCGCTCGGCGAGAATGTCGCGTGCACCGGCGAGCGCGTGTTCGACGTCAGGGACTTCGCTTGCCGCGTCGACGAATTCGCGAGCGCGCTCGGTCAACGCGTCGACTGTGAGCTCGCCCGTCCACACGAGCTCCGCGAGCGGTTCGAGTCCGCGTTCGCGCGCGATCGTCGCACGCGTGCGCCGCTTGGGCTTGTATGGAAGATATAAATCCTCGAGCGCTTGCTTCGTGGCGGCCGCTTCGATGCGCGCCTTCAGCGCGTCGTCGAGCTTGCCCTGGTCCGCGATGCTGTCGAGAATGGCGGTCCGGCGTTCGCCGAGCTCGCGAAGGTACTGCGCGCGATCTCGGACGTCGCGCAATTGGATTTCGTCGAGTCCGCCTGTGGCTTCCTTCCGATAGCGGGCGATGAAGGGGAGCGTGTTGCCTTCGTCGAACAACGCGAGCGCGCCGGCGACCTGGGGCTGGGCGAGCGACAGCTCGCGGGCGATCGTGGAAACGACTTCGTGCAGCGACATCGACTGGAGTGGGGAGACGGTCAATTCCTCTTAGCGAGTCACGAAGATAGTTGATTGTGGGGGCGTTCGCCTTAATGTGTGTCTCATGCATATGCGCACACCCACCCTGCTCTTCTCGCTGGCCGCCGTTGCTCTGACGGCAGCGTGCCACAAGGACAGCACCGGCGAGCTCCCCACCACGCCGTCAACGCCGTCGACCCCCGGCAGCTCGACGTCCTCGAGCGGATTGACGATCACGGCCGACACCGGCTTGATCGGCGACACCGTTCTCGTGACGTCGGTGCTGCAGGTGAAGGTGCACGTGACTCAGAACAACACACCCGTTTCCGGCACCGCGGTGACGTGGACGGTCTCGTCCGGCGGCGGGTCGGTGTCGGCGCCGTCGAGCACCACGGACGCTTCGGGAGCCGCGGTGGTGACGTGGACCATTGGCGACACCGCGCGCACGAACGCGTTGTCCGCTGGTATCACGGGTGCGACGGTCGCCGTCACCGTCACGGCGATCGGCGGCAAGCCGACGCAGCTCCTCAAAGTCACCGCGGATTCCAGCGCTGTCGTTTCCGGCGCCGCGCTGCTGCTCGTCGCGCGCGCGACCGACAAGTTCGGCAATGCCGCACCCGGCGTGGCGGTGACGTGGAGCGCGAGCGGCGGAACGCTGAGCACCCCGACCTCGACGACCGGATTGAGCGGCAACGCGTCGGTCAACTTCGTCACGCCGGCGAAAGCCGGTACGTCGACGGTGACCGCGAGTGTCGCCGGTCTCGGGAGCGTCACGTTCAAGGTGGTGGGACTCTAGGCGATGCTGTCATCCTGAGCATAGCGAAGGACCCCTTTCACCGAGGAGAGCTCTCCTCGAAAGAAAGGGGTCCTTCGTCGCTACGCTTTTCAGGATGACAATCGTTTCTCATACTGCCTCGCTCGAGAACCACAGCGACGCGTATTTGAGAAACACCGAAAACGCGCTCGCGACCGAAACGACGAACCCCGCCACACCGTCGCGCCACCCGCTGAACAGCACATAATCGCGCACGAAGCGCCAGATCGGCCGCGCGATGATATCGCGGACATGCGCGTGCCGTCCATGCGCGCGCATGTCCTCGGCGCTCCATTTGGCGTATTGCGCGATCTTCACGATCTGGTGCGCGAGATCATCGTACGGCCAGTGCAGCAGCGCGCCATCGAGCGCCGCGACGGGCGCGGAGGACTGAATCCGCTCGTGGACGCGCGCCGCGTTGAAGCGCGCGTCGCGCGAGAAGACGCGCACCTTCCAGTCGCGGCCCCACGGCCCGTGCCGCAGCTCGCGCCCCAGATGCCAGTTGCGCGAGCGCACCTTGTACGCGCGGCCGATCGGCGACTGATCCGCGCACACGCGTGCCAGCGATGCACGCAGCTCCTCGGTCACCACTTCGTCGGAATCGAGCGCGAGAATCCACGCGTTGCGCGCCGCCGCAATCCCTGCGTTCCGCTGCATGCCGATCGTCGTTCGGCCGATCGACATCACCTGTGCGCCATGCGCGCGGGCGACGCCCAGGGTGTCGTCGCTCGATCCGGCGTCGACGACGATGATCTCGTCGGCGAATGAGACGGATTGGAGTGCCGCCGCCAGACGCGGCGCCGCGTTGAGGGTCGGAACGACGACCGTCAACGCGACGCGAGGTGTCGCGAGCGGCGCGCTCGACAAGTCGGGCGCGTCGAAATCCGAGAGATGGAATGCCGGGTTTGCCATGGTGCCCCTGCTTTGGTACGAAGCAGACACCAAATGCGCTGCAAGCCCCGATGATCTATCGGAACCCGCCCCGGCTCAGCACTGCCCGTTCACCTGTTGTTCGACCGCGGCGAGCCAGCGCGCCAGTTTATCACTATCCTCACGGGCAGCCAGCCGATCGAAGATGCGAATCGCCTCGGACGCGTCCGCGCGGGCGGCGGCGCGGTCATGCAGCCAGCAGTTGAGCTCGGCCCTTGCCCGTAGCAGCTCCGCCTCGGCCAGCGCCGCGGAATGCTCGCGCGCGAGCGTCAGACCGTCGTCGAGTGCGCGGCGCGCGCCATCGAGATCGCCGAGCGCCGTGCGCGCGGCTCCGACCACCCGCAGCGCGTTCGCCTGCTGGTGCGGGTCGGATCGCGACGCGAACTCGCGCGCGACCAGCAGCGCCGTCGCCTCGGCCAGGCGTGCGTCGCCGCGCAGAAGACTCAACTCCGCGCGGCCGATGCGCGCCAGCGAGAGAATGTGCGGATTCTCCGCCTCCATCGCGAACTCGATCGCGCGCCGCTCGTACTCGTCGGCACGCTCGAGCAGCCCGATGTGGCGAAACGTGATCGCCATGTTGTGATAGGCCGACGCGAGTCCGCGCGGTTGGCCCAGGCGCTGATACGCCGCGATGGCAAGCGAGTACATGGCGATGGCCTGCTCGCGTTCTCCGCGCACATTGGCGATGGCGCCAAGGTTGTTGGTAGCGCGCGCGACGAGGAGGTCGTCGTTGTCGCTGCGCCCGAGCTCCAGCGCGCGATTGAACGCGACTTCCGCATCGCCAAGCTCGCCCGTTTCAAAACTGGCTGCACCGAGCAAATTGACCGCTTGCCGGAGCGCGGCACGATCGCCGCGCCGCTCGATGGACGGAAGGCTGCCGCTCAACAGCTCACGGGCTTCGCGCGAACGCCCCGAGCGAATCAGTTCGTCCGCGCGGCCGTTCGTGTACGCCGGCGCACTCTCCATCGACGGCACGACCGTCACCGCGCGCCTCGCGCGCCGATGGCGGGATGCGCCGCGACGAGCTTGAGTCCCGCGCTTTCCTCAGCGGATTCCGCCTCGTCGTCCGGCGGAATGTCGGTGTCGCCGTGATCGAGCAATCGTTGAAAGCGCGTGCGCGAAATGGCGAGCCGCCGCGCGGCTTCGCTCTTGTTGCCGCCGCAGAGCTCGAGCATCTCGCGCACCACGGCGACGATGACAGTGTTGAGCGGCGCGGGAAATGGAATGCCGTTCTCTTCGCGCACCTCGGTGACGGCATCCGCCTCGACGTCCGCGGGACTGAGCTGGCGGCCGTCGCACAGCAGCACCGCGCGCTCGATGCAATTCCGCAGCTCGCGCACGTTGCCCGGCCAGCGGCGCTGCCGCAGCACCCGCTCGGCGGCCGACGACAGCTGCGGCGCCGGCACGTTGTACTCTGCCGCGAACGTCTTCAGAAAGTGCCGCGCCAGCGGCACGATGTCCTCGACGCGCGCACGCAGAGGGGGCAGTTCGAGCGGCACCACGTTCAATCGATAGAAGAGATCTTCGCGAAACTCTCCGCGCTTCACCGCGGCCGACAGGTTGACGTGCGTCGCCGCAATTACTTTGACGTCAATATGAATTGATTTCGTCGCGCCGACACGGCGAATCTGCCGCTCCTGCAACACGCGCAGCAATTTGCCCTGGAGCGTCGCGGGCAGATGGCCAATCTCGTCGAGAAACAGCGTACCGCCGTTCGCGAGCTCGAACAGGCCGGGCTTGGTGGCCGACGCGTCGGTGAACGCGCCTTTCTCGTGGCCGAACAACTCGCTTTCGAGCAGATGCTCGGGGATCGCCGCGCAGTTGATGTCGACGAACGGTGCTTCGCGCCGAGGCCCGTTGTAGTGCAGCGCGCGCGCGAGCAGTTCCTTTCCTGTGCCCGTCTCACCCGTGATGAGCACCGTGACGTTCGGGTGCGGAATGATGCGCGCCGCACGATCGAGCGCCGACACCAGCGACTGGCTCTCACCCAGAATTCCGTCGAAGCGGTACTTGCTCCGCTGATTCTCGGCGAACTCGGTGCGGCGGTGCCGCGTGTGCAACCGCTCGCACTGGTCGTGCAGCCACGAGCGCAGCAGGTCGAGATCGTCCGCGAGCGAGAAGAAGTCTGACGCGCCGCCGCGAATCGCCGCGACGGCGATCCGTCGATCGCGTTCCGCCCCGACCGCCGCGATCGCCATGTCGCACGGCGCGAGATCGCGAAAGATCTGTTCGAAGCGATGTTCCTCGCCGCCGCCGGCCACGACGCCGACCGCGTCGCGCGCCGTGTCGAAGCGCTCGACCGACGCGGTGACCTCGAGCTCGAGCTCGCACTCGCGCGCGAGGGTTGGCCACAGCGCGGAGAACGAATCGCTCAGCTTGAGGACCAGCAGAGTCGGCACGCGAAACCTCAGAACTCGATGGAGTAGCCCGAGAAGCCGTAGATGATGCCTTCGACTTCGCCGGTTTCCGGGAAGAGCGTGCTCGGAATACGGAACCACTGTGAATCGGGCGATTCGCGGCAGATCATGTGCAAGTTGGCCGCGAGCGCGAGATCGACGGCATTGACGGTGCCGTCCTGATTCAGGTCGGGATCATCATCGGCGAAGCTGATGCGCAGCGTCGCTGGATTCTTGGTGGAGAACCGCAGGCCCGACGGCTGAAAGTCGATGATGCCGTGCACCGAATCGACCAGCGTCATCGTGATCGTGACGGACTGTCCGTCGAGGATCGGCGTGCCGTCGGGCCGATACGCGAGCGCCTTCGCCGGCACCTTGAACGCGGCGAACACTGTCGAGTCGTGTCCGTGGCCGGACGCCCGCGCGCGGAAGTACATCTTCACCACGGTGTCCCGCCCCTTGGTCGCCGTGAACGTGATCACGGGATTGGCGATGGACGGCGCGGTGGAGGCGATGTTCAGAAAGTTGGGATCGTCCTCACCCGCGATGTCGCGGTGCGCGGCACTCGGGACACCGAACCCCGAACGCGGTTGTGAAGCGCTGGGAGCGGTGGCGTCGTTGGCACAGGCGGCAAGACCCGTCAGCACCGACGCGGCCGCGGCTAGAGCAAGCAGTAGCCGACGCGAGGAATTCATCGAAGTGGCTCCAAAGCAATACATTGAGAGAGGCGGGGACCATCGTGCGCGTTCGCCCATGAACTCGGGCTGCACGGGGCCGGTTCCCGGTGCAGCGAATCGAGCCGCATCATTATGAGACTGTACGCGAATCCCCGACCGGGAACTTTGGCCGGGAACTTTTTCCGACAACCGCGTCGCGTTCGTACCTTGTAACTCCCTCTCATCCGTGCCCCAGACCATGCCGCCGCTTCGCGCCATTCTCTTTCTCGCTTTCGCCGTGTCTTTCTCGACCGCTCCCGCCGACGCCGCCGCTCAATCGACCGATCCCAACATGGCCCGCGCGCTCAGCGTGCTTCGCCGCGCGCCCGTCATGGACGGCCACAACGACCTCCCCTGGCGCATTCGCGAGGACAGCGTGCATCCCGGAGACGTCGAGGCATATGACATCTCGAAACACACACCTGGCATGACCGACATTCCGCGCCTCAGGCAAGGACATGTCGGCGCGCAATTCTGGTCGATCTACATTCCCGGCGAGCCGACCGATCGCGCGTACCGGCGCAACGGCGACGTCGCGAGCACGCCCGGCTACGCGCGCGTGCAGCTCGAGCAGATCGACATCGCCCGCGCCGTGATCGCGAACCATCCCGAGCTGCAGTGGGCGCTCACCGCCGACGCCGTGCGCGCCAACTTCAAGCGAGGCACGATCGGCTCGCTGCTCGGACTCGAGGGCGGACACGCGATCGAGAATTCCCTCGCCCTCCTGCGCCAGTACTACGCGCTCGGCGCCCGCTACATGACGCTCACGCACAACGTCACGCTCGACTGGGCGGACGCGGCGCTCGACGCACCGAAGCACGGCGGGCTCACACCCTTCGGACGCGAAGTCGTGCGCGAGATGAACCGGCTCGGCATGCTGGTCGATCTGTCGCACGTGTCGCCAGGGACGATGAGTGCCGCGCTCGACGTGTCCGAGGCGCCGGTGATCTTCTCACACTCCGGCGCCCGCGCGCTGGTCGATCATCCGCGCAACGTCCCCGACTCGATTCTCGCGCGCCTCCCGAAGAACGGCGGCGTCGTGATGGTACCGTTCGTCACCGAGTTCGTGTCCGCGGCGGTGAAGGCCGACGCCGATGCACTGGCGGCCGTGTCCGCGGCGGCGGGCAAGCGTTATCCGAATGACGCCGCGGCGGCGAAGCGCGAGGTGGATGCATGGCGCGCGTCGCATCCGCGCCCGCAAGCGACCGTTGCGCAGGTCGCCGACATGATCGACCACGTGCGCAAGGTCGCCGGCGTCGATCACGTCGGCATCGGCAGCGACTTCGACGGCATCACCGACAACGTCGTCGGGCTCGAGGATGTCTCGAAGTATCCGACGCTGTTCGCGGAGCTTGCGCGCCGCGGCTGGAGCGACGCGGATCTCGCCAAGCTCTCGAGCGGGAACATCCTGCGCGTGCTCCAGCAGGCGGAACAAGTGTCGGCGCGGTTGAAGAAGACGAGGAAGCCGTCGATCGCGACGATCGAGGAGTTGGATCGAGGGGTGAAGCCGAAGGCGTGATCCCGTCCTCCTCGCGAGGCTGACTACGACGCGATCTTCCCCGCAAACTCCACCAACCGGCGCGCCTGCGCGCGAATCGCCTCCTTCTGATCGTCCGTGATCGAGCCCGCGTTCACACTCACACCGTACGGATTGCCGCCCGACTTGTAGTAGATCGGATCCGTATATCCCGGCGCCACGATGATCGCACCCCAGTGCATCATCGTCGTGTACAATCCAAGAATCGTCGATTCCTGGCCGCCGTGCGTATTCTGCGCGCTCGTCATCGCCGACACCGCCTTGTTGGCCAGCTTGCCCTGCGCCCAGATCGGGCCGAGCGTGTCGATGAACGCGCGCAGCTGACTCGCTGAGACACCATATCGCGTCGGAGCGCTGAACAGATACGCGTTCGCCCACTCCATGTCGGCGTAGGTCGGCTCGGGAAGATGCGCGCTCTTTTCCGCCTGGGCCCGCCATGCATCCTGACCCTTCACCACTTCGTCGGGCGCCGTCTCCTTCACTTTGAGCAAACGCACTTCCGCACCCGCCGCCCGTGCCGCTTCGGCCGCGATCTCCGCCATCTGATGATTGGTGCCGTAAGTGCTGTAAAAGATCACCGCGAGTCGTACGGTTGCCACCGTTGCCATGCTCCTCTCGTGTTGATGTAAGCCGTAGGCGAGCCGGCGCGTTGCAAGAAACATCCCGGCGTGGCGGCGACCTTTGCGGCACGCAGCGAGCATTTACTGTTCGGCATGGCGCACCCAAGCCGGCTGCTCGAAGGGCCAATTCTCAAATCGCTGCTCACGCTCGCCGTGCCGATCGCGCTCGCGAACGTGCTGCAGGCAGCGTATCAACTCATCGATGCGTTTTGGGTCGGACGGCTCGGCGGCACCGCGGTCGCCGCTGTTTCCGTCTCAACGCCGGTGATGTTTCTGACCGTCGGACTCGGCGCCGGCTTCGCGATCGCCGGCTCGACGCTCACCGCACAGTACTTCGGCGCGCGCAATCAGGAGATGGTCGATCACGTCGCCGCGCAGACGCTCGTCACCGTCGTCGTGATCTCCGTGGTCCTCGGCGCCGCCGGCTACATCGCCGCGCCGGGACTGCTGCATCTCATGGGCGTTGCGCCCGACGTGTTCCCCGGCGCGCGCGGATTCATGCGCGTGTCGTTCGTCGGCCTCGTGTTCAACTTCTTCTTCTTCATGTTCCAGTCGATCATGCGCGGCGTCGGCGAAGCCAAGCTGCCCGTGTACATCGTCCTGGGCACGGTCATTCTCAACTTCATTCTCGATCCGCCGTTCATCTTCGGCTGGGGACCGATTCCGGCTTACGGCGTCATGGGCGCCGCGATCGCAACGTTCTGCACGCAGAGTCTGGCGGCGCTCGTTGGACTCGGCGTGTTGCTCGGCGGGCGATACGGCGTGCATCTCGTCTGGCGCGACTTCATCCCCGACATGTCCTACGTCCGCCGCGCATTCACACTCGGCTTTCCCGCCTCGATCGAGCAATCGGCGCGCGCCTTGGGCCTGACCGTCCTGACGTTTCTGATCACCAGCTTCGGCACGCTCACCGTCGCGTCGTACGGCGTCGGCTCGACGATTCTCCAAGTCGTGATGATTCCCGCGATGGGACTCTCGATGGCCGTGTCCGCGCTCGTCGGGCAGAACATCGGCGCCGGCAACATCGATCGCGCGGCGCGCATCGGCCGACTGGGCGCCACGCTTGGCTTCGGCGTGCTCGAGGTCATGGGCGTCATCGCGTTCTTCTTCGCCCCGCGGCTCGTGGCGTTCTTCGTGCCGGGCGATCCAAACGTCATTCGCGAAGGCACCGTCTTTCTTCGCACGATGGCGCTGTCGTGGGGATTCCTCGGCGCGCAGTTTTCGCTCACCGGCGTGTTGCGCGCCTCGGGCAACATGGTCGTGACGATGATCCTCACGCTCGTGTCGCAGTGGGTGCTCCAGTTCCCGCTCGCTTACGTCTTCGCCGAACACACCACCATGGGCGCGCACGGCATCTGGTGGGCGTTTCCGATCTCGAACGTGGTCATCGCCCTGATCACGATGGCGGTTTACGCGCGCGGCGACTGGAAGCGGAAGCGCCTGACCGACCCCGGCGACGATCTCGTTCGCGCCGTGTCGAACGAGATCCTCACCGAGGAAGGAATGCGGAGCGCGTAGTGCGCTCTGCGTTCCTCAGCTACACACACGACGCAGCCGTATTGCCCGACAGATCGATCCGGCACGTCTGCGTTGTACCCGCGATCGTCGACATGAACGTCACGATGCTCGTGCCATTGAACGTGATCACCGAATGCATGGATGTCGGCACGGCGGGCAGCGATCCGATCTTCGTGGCGTCGGCAAGGTCGCTCGTGATCGAACCCGATTGAGGCCAGTTGCTCGTCGTCGCCGACGGCAGCACGACGTTCGACGTGGTGCTCGTGAGATCGATCGTCGTCGACGTCGAGACCGAACCAGACGTCGCGAGCAAATCATGCTCGGTCGACGTGCCATTCAACACGCGCGGACCTGAAATCAGTCCGCTCATTGTGAGATCGCTGTGCTTGTTCACCGTGACGTTGACGCTTCCCGTGGAGGTCACGTCGACCAACCCGGTCACGTCGGTGATCACGCGGACGGCCGCGGCCAGCGTCGCATTCGTCGTGGTGAGCGAGCCGCCGGCTGCGTCGAGCACATAGTACGACGTCGTGAAGGTCAATGAGCCAATCTTGACCGGCGCGCAGTCGAACCGCTGATTGGCCGGCGAGTACGTGCAGGAGGTCGGAAGCGTCGCCGTTGTCGCCACCGTGGGGAGCGCAAACGCGGTCCGCACGCCCGCGAACGTCGATGGATCGCCCGCCGACACCTGCGTCAGCACGGTATTGATGTCCAGCGTCTTGTCGTTCGGCGAGGTGTCGTTCGTCGCGCTGCACGCGGCGGCGAGAACTGCCGAGGCCGCGATCGGAAGAAAGCGAAGCTGTTTCATGGCTTCGTTTCTATTCAAAGGACGTGCGCGCGCGCCGTCGTACCGCCGTCGTACCGCCGAACTCGGCGACGGTCTCAGCTGCAGGTCGTCGTGAAGTTCACCAGGTCGATGTGGCACGTCACCGGCGTCGACTCATCATCGATCGTCGTCACCAGCGTCACCGTGCTCGTGCCGTTGAACGTGAGCGCCGAGTGAATGGTGAAGGACGTCGGCGTCGATCCGAAGTTCGCCGTGGTCGTCGCGTCCGTTGCGATCGTGCCGGACGTCGGATAGCGGCTGCCGGTGGTGAGCACGAGGTTCGTCGTGCGGCCGTTGGTGTCGATCTTGTCCGTCGTGCGCGTTCCATTGATGTCGAACACGATGAAGTCGTGATCGGTCGACGTGCCATTCTCCGTGCGGTTGCCCGTGAGCAGACCGGAGAGCGTCAGGTCGTCGTGGTGATTGACCGACATCGAGTCCTTCACCCCGGCGACGGCCGACGCCGAAATGATGGTGCCCGTGACGTCGAACACCGTGCGGAGCGCCGCGACCTTGCTCGCGTCTGGCGTCGACAGCGAAGTACCGTCGGCCGCGAGCAGATAATACGAGCTCTTGTACGTGAGCCCGAGGATCGTTCGCGGCGCGCAGTCGAAACGCTGATTGGCCGCCGAGTACGTGCAGCCTCCCAGCACCGCGGTCGACGGGACGGGCAGCGCGATCGCCGGCGCGCCCGTCGGATAGGCCGACGGCTCACCGCTCGCCGCCGCGGCGAGCAGCGCCGCCACATCGAGCTGATTCGACGGCTCGGTCACCGAGCGGTCGCCATTCGAGCACGCCATCGCGCCCAGCAATGTCGTGACGGTTGCGGCGACGGCGAATCGAATCACACGAGGCATGGTCACGCTCTCTCCAGTCACACCGTTCGAGACGGGGCGTCGTCACCCTGGAGCTCGGAGACGATTTCATACGACCGTAATCGCGCAGCATGGTCGTAGATCTGCGACGAGATGATGAGCTCGTTCGCACCGGTCTCGTCGATGAATTTGTCGACTCGCGCACGAATTGTCAGGGGTGACCCGACGATTGCGTTCCCAAGGATTGGCTCGAACTGCGCGCGCTCCAACGGCGACAATTGAATCTTCAGCTCGTCGACCGGCGGCGGAAACTGGATTGGCCGGCCGCGCCGCATACTGATGAACGACTGCTGAAACGACGTGAACAACCGCCGCGCCTCGGCATCTGAATCGGCCGCGATGACCGACGCGCCGAGCATCAGGTAGGGCCGCTCGAGAAACTCCGACGGCTGAAAGCGGCTGCGATACGTCTCGATCGCCGGCATGAGGTACGCCGGCGCGAAGTGCGACGCAAACGCGAACGGCAATCCCATGTACGCAGCCAGCTGCGCGCCGAACATGCTCGATCCAAGAATCCAGATCGGCACGCGCAATCCCGCGCCCGGCACCGCCACGACTTCCTGCCCCTGCTCGGGTTCGCGAAAGTACGCGATCAACTCGGCGACGTCCTGGGGAAATGCGTCGGCGGCCGCGTTCGTACGGCGCAGCGCGATCGCCGTGAGTTGATCCGAGCCGGGTGCCCGCCCGAGCGCGAGATCGATGCGCCCCGGATAAAGCGACTCGAGCGTGCCGAACTGCTCGGCGATCAACAGCGGCGAATGATTCGGCAGCATGATGCCGCCGGCGCCCACGCGAATCGTCGACGTCCCAGCGGCTACGTGCGCGATCACCACCGACGTCGCCGCACTCGCGACGCCCGGCATGCTGTGATGCTCCGCCAGCCAGAACCGGCGATAGCCCCACTGCTCCGCGTGCCGCGCAAGATCCACCGATCTATGAAACGCTTCCGCCGCCGTTCCACCTTGAACGATCGGCGCGAGATCCAGCACCGAGAAGACTGCCATGGCGAAATGTAGAGGCGGTGTGGAGCGCCATCGGCGCGACTTCTGCAACCGAGCGGAAGCAGTGAAGCAACGAAGCAACCCCGAGGAACCCATGTCGCCGGACATCGAGCAGGCTCGCAACGAGATCATGGATACACGCGCCCGTCTCGCGGAGACGGCCGATGAATTGAAGGACACGGTGTCGCAACGTGTCGAGCGCGCGAAGGAAGCCGTCAATCCGCTGCACTACGCGCGCGAGTATCCGTGGATCGCGATCGGTCTCGCCGTCGGCGCCGGCCTGGCGATCGGACTCACGGGCGCGGACAAGAAAGCCGCGAGCGCGGCACTCGAAGGCGCGAAAAGCGCCGGCCCGGCGATCGCCGGCGGCGCCGTTGCCGCCAAGGACGCCATCGTGGATAGATTCTCCGGCAGTGACGACGCGCAAACGCCCGAGCCGGAAACCGAGGAGTCCAGCGGCGGACTTCGCGCCGACGCGGCGTCGGCGGTTCACGATCTTCTGAACCAGGGACTCGACGAAGTGCTCGGCCTGCTCGGCGTGACACGCGACCAGGCGCGCCGGCATCTGCCACCCGGATGACGATCAATAAGCGTTCTCTAATACTTCTCCTTGCGGTCGCTGCCTGTCGCCGAAGCGCGACCCCGTCGTACCCTATACCGCCCGCCGGGCAGGCCGCCTGGCTCCTGCCCGGCGAAATGCCCGACGCGCCGCCGCGTGCCTGGCTCGGATTGATCGGCGAATACGACGCGCCGACCGGCGAACGCCTGGTGCTCGAGGACTCGGGGCGCTTGTGGATCGCCGACACGACGCGGCACATGACGCCGCTCGCCCCACAATCGAACGACGCATTCACCGCCGACCGCGCGCTGACTCAGTCGCTGCTCGGCGTATCCGCGGATCGCATCACGTTCGTGCGCGATGTATCGGGACGCGCGCGCTGGATGAGCATCGGCAGCACGACCATTCCGCGCCGCGACATCGAGCCGCGGCCGGGAACCAATCAGCTGCGCGTGACGCCCGTGCGTCCCGTCGAAGAACTGCGTGTCGAGGCGCTTGCCGCATCGCCACCGGCGGAGCACGGAAATTTTCGCGCACCGGACCTGGTCGAGCTCACGAGCCTCGATCCGTCGATCAAGCTCGAGATCCGCTACGCGACGACCAACAACTTCCTCGGCACTCGCTTCTATACCGAAGCGCGCGCGTTCATGCAGCGGCCGGCCGCCGAAGCCGTCGCGCGCGCGAATCGACTGCTCGCGCCGCTCGGCTACGGCCTGCTGATTCACGATGCGTATCGTCCGTGGTACGTGACGAAGATGTTCTGGGACGCAACGCCGGCCGACAAGCGGTGGCTCGTCGCGAATCCCGCGCAGGGCTCGCGGCACAATCGCGGTGAGGCGGTGGATCTCACCTTGTACGAGTTGCCGAACGGCCAACCGGTCGAGATGCCGAGCACGTACGACGAAAGCACGGATCGCGCGTACGCGAATTATCCGGGCGGCACCTCGCTCCAACGGTGGCATCGCGCGCTCTTGCGGCGCGTCATGGAGCACGAAGGCTTCACGGTGAATCCCACCGAGTGGTGGCACTTCGACTACAAGGATTGGAGCTCGTACGCGATCGGCAACGTGCCGTTCGACAAGATTGCACCCAGCCGAGCTCGCTGAGTTGCCGCTGAGCTTGCTAGTCTAATTTGGACTAGTTTCCAAAATACAAGTCTGCCGGGCGCACGACTTTCTGCGTAAGTTAAATCATGTCAACAACTTGCGCCTCAGGCCGCCACCGCTTGGTTGCGACCGCCAAGGACGCTGTTGCCCGCTTTGGTATCAAAGCCGGCATCATCGTGCTCGGGGGTGCGATCGCGGCGGGCACCATTCATCGCACGGCGTTTCTGCCGCACACCACCGTGGGCGCGGCACTCGCTGCGTCCAACCCCGCCGACTCGGCGTCGCTGCTCGCCAAGCTCAGCAGGGCGACGGAGATCACGAAGCCGACGGTCGTCGCGTCGGCCGGCGGGCTCGACCTGAACATCGATCACAGCCGCGTGGACTTCTGGGTGAACAGGCTCTCGACGTCGATGAGCGCCGACTTTTCCAAAGCGCTTGGACGCATGGGCAAGTACTCGACGATGATCACCGACAAGCTCGCCGCGAAGAAGATGCCGAAGGATCTCATCTATCTCGCGATGATCGAATCGGAGTTCAACCCGAACGCGAAGTCGCCGGTGCACGCGGTGGGATTGTGGCAGTTCATGAGCGCGACCGCGCGCCGGTTCGGTTTGACCGTGCGCGGCGGCGTGGACGAACGCCGCGATCCGGCGCGCGCGACGGACGCCGCGGTGGAGTATCTGTCGGCGCTGCACGATCGGTTCGGCTCGTGGTATCTCGCCGCGGCGGCGTACAACTCGGGCGAAGGTACGGTGCTGCGCGCGCTGCGTCGCGTCACCGGCAGGGACACGGGGACCGATGAGGATTTCTTCAAGATTCTGCCGGTGCTGCCGAAGGAGACGCAGGACTACGTGCCGAAGTTGATCGCGGCGGCGAAGGTTGGAAATGATCCCGAGCAGTACGGCATCTCGGTGACGGCTCCGTCGGCGACGGAAGCGGTCGCCGAGAAGGTGCCGGTGCGCGCGGAGCCGAGGCGGGTGGCGTCGAGAAAGAGGCGTGTCGTGAAGGAGAAGCCGGTGGTGCACCGGCAGGCGAAGAAGACGACGAAGCGGGTAGTACACAAGACGAAACGCTGACTGTGAAGGACTGTGCAGCGCGTCAGCTCTTCCGGTGCAAATGCATCGGGCTCGTCACGCCGTCGATGGTCTTCGTGCCTTCGAGATCGTCGTTCGACGTGAACGCGCCGTCGAAGTGCTCCGCCGAGCTGCCGAGGTTCGTCCCCGTCGCGTTGCGCACGAGGGCGAGATCGATCGACACGTGATTGCCCGTCGCGCTGCCGCTGGCGTTCACCACACCGCCGGGCATCGCTTCGCCCTGCCAAGTGCCGCTGCCCGCGACCGTCGCTCCGTCGAGCTCGAGCGTGACGTCGAGCGAAAAGCCAGGCGGCTCGTTTGAGGCGCGCACGTATGTCCACTCGCCGTTGAGATTGCCGTTCGCGCTCGAGTCGGTCTTGGTCGCTTGCGAGCAGGCGACCGCGCCGCCGACCGCGAGGAGCAACAAAGCGATGTGTGTTTTCATGCGCGCCTAACTGGCGAACGGCGTGCCCTGTCACGCAGGATTGGTCCGGTCGGGGCGCCGCGCCAAAGAAACGAATGTTTCTTTTCGGCCCCCGCGAACGCATGTCGAATTTCCCCACCCTCGTTCGTCGCGTCGGTAGAGCCTACTTTGGTACCCCGTCCCCGACCCCCGCGCTTCCGAGGACCCGACGATGAAATTCATGGTGATTGTCAAAGCGAACGCCGACAGCGAAGCCGGCAAGATGCCGAGCACTGCGCTCGTCGCGGCTATGGGCAAATACAATGAGGACCTCGTCAAAGAAGGCGTGCTCCTCGACGCGGCGGGCCTGTTCCCCAGCTCCAACGGCGCGCGGGTTCGATTCAACGGCGCCAAGCGCACCGTCATCGACGGCCCGTTCGTCGAGACGACGGAGCTCATCGCCGGTTACTGGATCTTCCAGTGCAAGTCCAGAGAGGAAGCGATCGAGCGGGTGAAGCGCGCGCCGAATCCGAGCGAAGGCGAATCAGTGATCGAGATTCGCCAGATCTTCGACGCTGACGATTTCGGCGAGATCCTCACGCCGGAGCTGCGCGAGCAGGAACGCAAGATCGGCGAGCAGATGGCCGCGAACGCCAAGCGCTGAAATCATCCACCGCATTCGACCACTGTCTCCCGTGTCTTCCATGTCTCCATCGGAGTCCGCCGCATGACTTTCGTGTCCGATCTCCGCCGCGTGCCGCGCAACCTGCTCAAGGCGCGCGGCTTCGCCGTCGCCGTGATTCTCACGCTCGCGTTGGGCATTGGCGCGAACACCGCGATGTTCACGCTGCTCCGCGGCACGCTGCTCCGCGCGCTGCCGAATCGCGAAGGCAATCGCCTGGTGTATCTGCGACAGTCGGCGCCTGGCGCCAACGTGAGCAACGCGCTGTTCTCCGTGCCCGAGATCATCGACTACCGCACGGCGTCGAAAACGCTGAACGCCGTCGCCGAGTTCTCGCAGATGACGTTCACGCTGACGAACGGCGACGACGAGCCGGTGCACGTGCAGGCGGGCGTCGTCAGCGGCAACTACTTCGACGTCATGGGGCTGTCGCCGATCTTCGGCCGTGCGACGAACTCGCGCGACGACGGACCCGGCGTGCCGTCGGTCGCCGTGTTATCGCATGCGTTCTGGGTGTCGCACTTTGGCGCCGATCCGAAGATCGTCGGGCGCACGGTGCGCATCAACGACATGAGCTCGACGATCGTCGGTGTCATGCAGCCCGCGCCGCAGTACCCGGCGAAGACCGACATCTTCGTGAACATGGTGACGAGCCCGCACCATCTCAGCGCGACGATGAAGACGGGACGCACGCATCGCATGACGGAAGTGTTCGCCCGCCTGGCGCCGAACGCGACGGTCGAGCAGGCGCGTGCCGAGATCTCGCGCATCTCGACGAACGTGTTCAGCGACCATCCGGAGGCATACGAAAAGGCCTCGCACTACACGATCAGCGTCTCGCCGCTGCGGCAGGCGGTGAACGAGCGTGCGTCGCTCACGCTGTGGCTGCTCATGGGCGCCGCGGCATTCGTGCTGCTGATCGCCTGCGCCAACGTGGCGAACCTCACGCTCATGCGCGGTGTCGGCCGCGAGCGCGAGATGCTCGTGCGCGCCGCGCTCGGCGCCGGTACGTGGCGGCTGCGGCAGTTGCTGCTCGCGGAGAATCTCGCACTGGCGCTGATCGGCGGTGCGCTCGGCATCGCGGTGGCGTTTGCCGGACTCAAGATGCTCGTCGCGTTCGCGGCGCAGCTCACGCCGCGCGCCAACGAGATTCGCGTGGACGGCGTCGTGCTCGCGGTGAGCCTGGGCATCAGCGTGCTGGCGGCGATCGTGTTGTCGTTCGTGCCGCACATTGGTGACGAAGCCAATCTCGCGGCGCCGCTCGCCGCGGCCGGACGTCGCAGCACCGGCGGTCGTGGACGCGCGCGCCTGCAGCAGGTGCTCGTCGTCACGCAGCTCGCGGTGTGCATGATTCTGCTCACCGCGGCCGGGCTGCTCGTGCGCACGCTCACGAAGTTGCAGTCGGTCGAAACCGGCGTGCGCGCCGAGAATGTGTTGACGATGGAAGTGCCGATCGAGACCGATGCGATCGCGGTTCCGGAGAAGCTCGCGATGTACGAGCGGATGCGTCAGCGGCTCGCGGCGCTGCCGGGAGTCGACGTGGCGTCGCTCGGGTCGGCGGTGCCGCTCAAGCCGATTTTCATTCAGCTCGACGTGAAGGCGGAAGGCCGCCCCACGCCGCCGAACGAAGCAACGCCGCACGCGACCTGGAAGACCGCCGATCCCGACTACTTCAAGGCGGCCGGAATTCCGCTGCTCGAGGGACGCAACTTCCAGCTCACCGATCGCGCCGATGGACCGCGCGTCGTCATCCTCAACAAATCGTTCGCCGAGAAGCTATTTGGAAAGGACGATCCGATCGGCAAGCGCGTGGCGTGGACGGGTGAAGTGCTGAAGTTCATTCCGGTCTCGCCGGATTGGCGCACGGTGGTAGGGGTCGTCGGCGACACGCGCGACGGTGGCCTCGACAACGATGCGACGCCGACGATGTTCCAGCCGTTCGTGCAGGAAATGCCGTTCGCCGCGGCGCTCATCGTTCGGACGAAGGTGAATCCGTCGCTGCTGCATGCACCGGCCATTCGCGCCATTCGCGAGATGTACCCGAAGCAGATCGTCGAGAACGTCGCGACGCTCGAGGAAGTGCGTGACGGCAGCGTGGCGCCGCGGAAGTTGAACGCGCTGTTCATCGCCTCATTCGGCACGCTCGCGATGCTGATCGCGATGGTTGGGATCGCCGGAGTGCTGGCGTTCTCGGTGAGCTCGCGCACCGCGGAGATCGGTATTCGCATGAGTCTTGGCGCGGATGCGGCGCGCGTGCATCGCATGATCCTCGGTGAGGGTGGCGGCATGCTCGTCATCGGGTTGGCGATCGGGTTCGTCGGCGCGCTCGCGACATCGAGCTTGCTGCGCGGCTTGTTGTTCGGTGTTGCGCCGCACGATCCAACGACGCTCGCCGCGGTCGCCGTGCTGATTTCCGCGGTTGGGCTCGCGGCCTGCTGGCTGCCGGCGCGCCGCGCCGCCACCGTCGATCCGGCGGTGGCGCTGCGGTCGGATTGAACCTTTGTCATCCCGAGCGAAGCGAGGGATCTAGCATCCCGGTAGAGAGGCCAATCCTTCTACCGAGACGTTAGATCCCTCGCGACGCTCGGGATGACAGAATGCGTTCGGGATGCAGATGTCGAAATCCGGCTGCCTCGTTCGTCGCCTGATTGAACCTCTCTCAGGAGACACAATGTCAAACGCACCAATCGCCCGCCGCCGCAACGTCAGCCTTTGGATCGCTCAGTCGTTGCTCGCCGCGCTGTTCCTCTTCGCCGGCGGATTCAAGCTCGTGGCGCCGGCCGCGCAGCTCGCGCAGCAGTCGCCCATCTTTGCGCCGGCCTTCCTCAAGTTCATCGGCGCGTGCGAAGTGTTCGGCGCGTTCGGGCTGGTGCTTCCGGGCATCTTTCGCGTGAAGCGTCATCTCACACCGCTCGCGGCATCGGGACTGGTGATCATCATGATCGGCGCGGTCGTTTCGACCATCGCGGTGATGCCTGCCGCCATGGCGATCATGCCGGCGGTCGTCGGGGTCGTGGCGTTCGTCGTCGCTCGCGGACGTTGGAGTGATCTTCATCGCGCGACGCCGGGCGTAAGCGCGCCGAGGCGCCCTGCCCTGGCGTCACGCTGAACGCACACGCTTAACACGGAGTCGAAGATGCTCATCAAGATTCTTCTCGTCGCCGTTGCCGTTCTCGTGGTGCTCTGCATCGCGATCGCCAGACGCCCGTCTGCATTTCGCATCCAGCGCAGCGTAATCATCGCCGCGCCGGCGTCATCCATCTTCGCGCATCTCGACGACTTTCACGCGTGGTCGGCATGGTCGCCCTACGAGAAGCTCGACCCGAACGCCGTGAAGACGTACTCCGGTGCGCCCGCCGGCACGGGATCAGTGTTTCATTATGTTGGCAAGAAGCTCGGCGAGGGGCGCATGACGATCGTCGATCGCCGGCGGAACGAGCTGGTCGCGATCAAGGCGGAATTCGTCAAGCCGATGGCTGCCACCAATCGTATCGAGTTCACGCTGCAGCCCTCGAACGAGGGCGTCGTCGTCACCTGGTCGATGGTTGGCCGGAACAGCTTCGCGTTCAAGGCCTTCGGCATGATGGTGAACATGGACCAATTGGTCGGCAAGGAATTCGAGAGTGGTCTTGCCGATCTCAAGCGGCTGAGCGAACAGGAAGCGTCGCGCACGGTTGCCAGGGCATACTGAGGAAACTCTAACATGCGACTCGTGTGCACCGACTGGTTCGGCACGCCGTGCATCATCGACGGCAACCTGCACGACTGACGTGAACGGACCCAACTCCGCGGACGCCCACCGCGCCATCGATGCGGTCTGGCGCATCGAGTCGCCGAAGCTGATCGCCCGCTTGACGCGCATGACGGGCGACATCGGCACGGCGGAAGACCTGGCGCAGGACGCGTTGGTGGCGGCGTTGGAGAACTGGCCGGCGTCCGGCGTACCGGACAATCCGGGCGCGTGGCTCATGGCGACGGCGAAGCGGCGGGCGATCGATCTGCTGCGCCGCGACTCCATGCTCGAGCGCAAGCATGCGCAGGTGAGCGCGGAGCTCGAGGACCAGCGCGAGGAAGCGACTTTGCAACTCGACGAAGCAATAGACGATCACGTCGGCGACGATCTGCTGCGGCTCATCTTCACGACGTGCCATCCGGTGTTGTCGAGCGAAGCGCGCGTGGCGTTGACGCTGCGGCTGCTCGGCGGCCTGACGACGGACGAGATCGCGCGCGCGTTTCTGGTCACCGAATCGACAGTCGCGCAACGCATCGTGCGGGCGAAGAAGACGCTCAACGAAGCGCGCGTGCCGTTCGAGGTGCCGCGCGACGACGAGCTCGAAACGCGCTTGTCATCGGTGCTCGGCGTCATCTATCTGATCTTCAACGAAGGCTATTCGGCAACGGCGGGCGAAGATTGGGTGCGTCCCGGCCTGTGCGAAGATGCGCTTCGACTCGGCCGCGTCCTGGCGGAGCTGGCGACCGACGAGCCCGAGGTGCACGGTCTCGTGGCCTTAATGGAAATTCAGGCGTCGCGATTGCGCGCGCGAGTCGGACCGCGCGGCGAGCCGATTCTTCTGCTCGACCAGGACCGCTCGAAGTGGGATTGGCTGCTCGTGCGCCGCGGACTGGCCGCGTTGCAACGCGCCGAGTCGCTGGGCCAGGAGCGCGGGCCGTACACGCTGCAGGCGGCGATTGCCGCGTGTCACGCGCGCGCACGCGTGGCGGAGGCAACGGACTGGCAGCGCATCGCCGCGCTGTATGGCGAGCTCGCGGAGCTCATGCCGTCTCCGGTCGTGGAGCTCAATCGCGCCGTCGCGGTGGCGATGGCTGACGGTCCGGCGGCGGGATTGGCGATCGTCGATCGAGTTCGGAACGAACCGGCGTTGAAGGACTATCACCTGGTACCCAGCGTTCGCGGCGATTTGCTCGCGAAGCTCGGGCGAAAGGAAGAAGCGCGCGCGGAATTCGAGCGCGCCGCGTCGATGACGCGCAACGCACGCGAACGCGAGTTCCTGCTCAATCGAAGTAAATCGATGTAGGGGAACGCTCATTGCTCGCGTGTCTCAGGATCAGACCGCAATGAACACGGAGCAAATGAGATGAGTGGCAGTCGGAGTGGTAGGGAAAACGCCGGACACGATTGCGGCGATTGCACGTCGAAACGTCCCGCCGAGTTGCTGAGCATGTACGCCACGGCAGAGGACGGTATCGCACGACGAACGTTTCTCGTGCAGTCGGGCATTCTCGCGGCGATGGCGGCCCTCGCCGCGTGCGGGGGCGCGGATTCCACGGCGCCCGGCGTGCCCGCGAACAGCCAAGTCAACGTGAACGACTTTCCGGCGCTCGCGAACGTCGGCGGAGTCGCCATGGTTTCGCTCGGTGGCGCGCCCGTTGCCATTGTGCGCACGTCGTCGACGTCGTTCCTCGCGCTGTCACGGGTCTGTCCGCATCAGGGTGGCATCGTACAGCAGTTCGGGACGCGCTTCGTCTGTCCGGTGCACGGAGCGACGTTTGATTTGAACGGCAGCTGGATTGGCGGGCAGCGAACGTCGAGTCTGCATCAATACACCACGACGTTCGACTCGACCGCCAACACGCTGACGATCAGCTGATCGAAACACGCGCACTCTCGAGGAAACCAATGCTCGTCGAAGCGTTGCTGGTGCTTCGTGCTGTCGGCGCACCGCTGGATACGACGGCGATTCATCCATCCATCATCGACACGGCACTGAGCGCGGCTGTGGTGGATACGCCGTCGGTGCGTCGCCGCCACGCGATTTCGTACAGCGATCAGTACTACACGCGGCTGACGATCCACCGCTACGGCAGCTATGCGATGCTCCCGCTGTTCGCCGCGGAGTATTCGCTCGGGCAGAATCTGATCAACGATGCGAATCCATCGTCGTGGATCAAGCCGACGCATACCGCGGTGGCGTTGGGCATCGGCGCGCTGTTCGGCGTCAACACGATTACTGGCGCGTGGAACTTGTGGGAGTCCCGCGACGATCCATCGAATCGCGGGCTGCGGATTACGCACACGGTGCTCATGCTTGCGTCCGACGCCGGCTTCGCGATCACCGGCGCGCTCACGCCGAAGACGCACTCGTTCGATTTCAGCGAGGTTCAAAGCTCACGCAACCGGCACCGAAACTGGGCGATTGGATCGATGGCGCTGTCGACCGCCGGCACGGCGTTGATGTGGTTCTGGAAGCACTGACCGGCCGGCGGTGACTGCTCAGCGGGACTGCGCGATCTGCAGCACCTTGTCCAACGTGATCGGCAACTCCCGCACACGTACGCCCGTGGCGTGGTACACGGCGTTCGCGATCGCCGCCGCCACGCCCGTGATTCCGATCTCGCCCAGTCCTTTCACGCCGATCGGGTTCACGTGCTCGTCCTTTTCGTCGACGAACGTCACGTCGATGTGTGGCACATCGGCATTCACCGGCAGGTGATACTCGTCCAGTTCGGCGTTCACGTACCGGCCGTTGCGCGGATCGATGAGTGTGTCCTCGAGCAGCGCCATGCCGATCCCATAGACGATGCCGCCGATGATCTGGCTGCGCGCCGTTTTCGGGTTGAGTACACGTCCGCCGCCGTACGCACCGACGACGCGTGACAATCGAACGGTCCCGAGATCGGGATCGACGCGGACTTCCACGCAAACGGCGCCGAAGGCGTGCATCGAGTATTTCTTCTTGGCATCCTCGCCGGGCTTCGCATCGGCCCTTGCTTCGACAATCGCGTTCGGCCGGTGTGATGCCAGATCTTGAATACCAAGATCATTGAGCATTCCCCGTAGCGCGACGGCGGCGTTGTGAACCGCCGAGCCCGTGCTCGCGGCCGTCATCGAGCCCGCCGAGATCGGATTTTCCGGCAGCGTCGTGTCGCCCAGGACGAGTCGTATGCGATCGACCGGAATACCGAGCGCATCGGAGGCAATCTGTGGCATGATCGTGCGCGTTCCCGTCCCGATCTCGTGCGTCGCCGCGCGAATTTCCACGATCCCGTCCGGCGTCAGTCGCGCGATCGCCGACGCGGGCATCTGCTTGACGGGATACGTCGACGACGCCATGCCCATGCCGATCAGGACGCCGTTCTCGCGCATCGAGCGCGGCTTGGGGTCGCGGTGCTTCCACCCGAACCCGTCGGCGACGATCGCATAGCATTCGCGCAGCGATTTGCTGGACCACGGCTTCTCTTCCTCCGGGTCCTCCTCGGCGTAGTTCTTCAGACGGAACTCGATCGGATCCATGCCGAGTCGTTCGGCCATCTCGTCCATGGCGGATTCGAGCGCGAACATGCCGCTCGCCTCGCCCGGGGCGCGATTGAACGTCGGCGTGCCGGTGTTGAGCTTCACGAGATGCTGGCTCGTGTTCTGGTTCGGCACCTTGTATAGAACGCGCGTGGCGAGCGTCGACGGTTCGAGCCATTCCTCGAGCTTGGAGGTACTCGAGGTCGCGGTGTGGCGCATGGCGCACAGCGTTCCGTCCTTCATCGCCCCGATCTCGAAATGCTGAGTCGTGAATGGGCGCGCGCCGACGATGCCGAACATCTGCCGGCGAGTGAGCACGATCTTTACGGGGCGCTTCGCGTGCCGCGCCGCCATCGCGGCGAGTACGACGTGCGACCATGCGGCGCCTTTCGATCCAAACGCGCCGCCGGCGAATTGCGAGATGACGTGCACCTTCTCTTCCGGCATGCCCAGCGTCCTGGCGACGACGCGCCGAACGCCGTAGACGAATTGCGTCGAGTCGTGCAGCGTGAGCTCGTCGCCCTTCCACTCCGCGATCGTCGCATGTGGCTCGATCGGATTGTGCGTCTCGACCGGCGTGCGATACACGACGTCGAGGCACACCTCCGAGTCGCGGAGCCCGCGGCTGATCTCGCCGCGCGTCGTGTGCGGCGGATCGCGGCCGAGAATCTTATCGGCGTACGGATATGATCTGGCGAGCGCCGATTCGAAGTCGGCCTCGACTTCACCGTTCTCATACTCGAATCTCACGAGCGACGCGGCGTGACGCGCCTGCTCGAACGTCTCGGCAATCGCGACGCCAATCGGCTCGCCGTTGTAGTGAACGTTGTGATCCTGCAGCAGCGACAGAATGCGGCCGGCGGGAGGATTGAAGGCGCCCTTCCCTTTTTTCGGCAGCTTCTCGGCGTTGTCCGCCGTGAGGATGGCGATCGCACCGTCGGCCCGCTCCGCCTCACTCGTGTCGATGCGCGTGATGCGCCCCGCGCCGATCGTGCTCTGAATGAGCATGCCGTACGCGAGATTCTCGATCGGGAACTCGGCGGCGTACACCGCTTCGCCGCAGACCTTGAGCACGCCGTCGGCGCGATTGATCGGCTGACCGATGCTCATGACAGTTCCCCCGCGCGAGCCAGTGCGCGCGCCAGCGTTCGGCGAGCGAGCTCGATCTTGAATGCATTGTGCTCGTGCGGCGCGGCACCCTCGAGCGCGGCGACCGCCGCACGCATGTACGTCTCGCCACCAGCCTTCTGGCCCCGCAACGCCTGCTCGGCTTCGCGCGACCGCCACGGCACCGTGCCGACTCCGCCGAGTGCGATGCGTGCGTCGCGAATCGTCTTGCCGTCGAGCTCGAGCGCGACCGCGGCGGAGGCGAGCGCGAACGCGTACGACGCACGGTCGCGAACCTTGATGTACACCGAACGCGTGGCGAACGGCGTGGCCGGAATGTCCACGGCCGTGATCAGCTCTCCGCGCGCGAGTGTCGTCTCGCGTTCGGGCCGGTCGCCGGGCAGGACATAGAACTCCGCGATTGGAATCGCACGCTCTCCTTTTGGACCGCGCACGCGCACGACGGCGTCGAGCGCGGCGAGTGGAACCGCCATGTCGGACGGATGCGTCGCGATGCAATGCTCGCTGCCGCCGAGGATCGCGTGAATACGATTGAATCCGTGGAGTGCCGCGCATCCCGCACCCGGCTCGCGTTTGTTGCATGGGCTCGCGGCATCGCGGAAGTAATAGCAGCGCGTCCGCTGAAGCAGGTTGCCGCCGGTCGTCGCCATGTTGCGCAGCTGGCCCGACGCGCCGGCGAGGAGTGCCTGCGACAGCATCGGGAGTCGCTCGCGGACGAGCGGATGGTGCGCGAGATCGCTGTTGCGGACGAGCGCGCCGATGCGCAGCGACCCATCGGACTGTTCGGTGACGTCGGCGAGCGCGAGGGCGTTGATGTCGACGACATGTCCTGGACGCTCGACATCGTGCTTCATCAGATCGACGAGCGTCGTTCCGCCGGCAAGGAGCCGAGCATTCTCGTGCGAAGCGAGCAGTGCGACGGCCTCGTCTTCAGTGGCAGCCGCGTGGAATTCGAAGGGATGCATGCGTCAGCCGGCTCGGTTCGAATTTGCGTCGACGGCGGCGCCGCGGACTTGCTGAATGGCGTCGACGATGTTCGGGTAGGCGCCGCAGCGGCAGACGTTGCCGCTCATCAGCTCGCGCACGTCGTCGTCGCTCGGGCCGCACGGTTCGTCGAGCAGTGCGACGGCCGACATGATCTGGCCTGGCGTGCAGTAGCCGCATTGAAAGCCGTCGCACTCGATGAAGGCCTGTTGCATCGGGTGCAGCGTGCCGTTCTTCCCGAGCCCTTCGATCGTGCGAACTTCCTGCTCGCGCACCGAAGCCAACAGCGTCAGACAGGACAGCACGCGGCGTCCGTTCACGTGCACCGTGCATGCGCCGCACTGGCCGACGTCGCATCCTTTCTTCGTTCCCGTCAGGCGGAGTCGTTCTCGAAGCGCGTCGAGCAGCGTCGTGCGCGGATCGGCGGCAATAGTGTGGGCGGCGCCGTTGATGGTCAGTTGGATTTCGATCGTCATGGGCGGGCGCAGCCGCACAGAGTGGACCAGCAATGCGGCCTCAGTCGCTGAAATCCGTCGTTGACGCGCAAACGTTTAGCGGTACCATCATCGGGCTTTCAACCGGACACTGCACTCCATGCACGAGACTGCGTTGGCCGACCGTTGGCGAGACATCCGCGGCGGCGACGGAAATATCTGGAAGGTCTTCGAGCGCGGCCCCGGCTCGCTTCATCCCGATCTCGGATCGAGCCTCATCTTCGACTCCGGCTCAGTCGTCCGCCGGATCTACGCGTATCCGAACAACTGGTTCGACCTCAGCGATGCGGACCTGCTCGCGCTCTGTGCGGTGGTGAAGCTCAAATAGTCATCCCGAGCGGAGGCGCCCGGCGCTGGAGTCGAGGGACCTCCGTCCCCACGGACGAAATCTCCTCGGCGCACGGGGGTCCCTCGACCCGCTACGCTCGCTCGGGATGACACGCTACGCCCGCGCGTAAATTTCGCGTATGTCCGCACCAACCCCATACGACCTGCTCGGCGGCGACGCCGGTATTCGCAGCATCGTCGATCGTTTCTACGATCTCATGGACACCGCTCCAGAGGCGGCAACCATTCGCCGCCTGCACGCAGTCAGCCTCAAGGCATCCCGCGAGAAACTGTATCTCTATCTCATGGGCTGGACGGGCGGCCCGCCGATCTACGTGCAGCAGCGAGGCCATCCGCGGCTCCGCATGCGCCACATTCCATTCACCATCGGCGCCCGCGAGCGCGATGAATGGATCTGGTGCATGGACCGGTCGCTTGACGAGCACGACATGCCCGAGGCGCTGCGCGCCGACCTGAAGGAGAAGCTGCACTCGCTGGCCGATCACATGCGCAATCAGCCCGAATGACGAGCGCGCGAGCGCCTGCGTCGATCACGATTTTCTGACGAGCGCGAGGAGATCGGCATCGCTCAGCGTTCGCCACGTCTTGGGATAATCGACGGTCTCGAAGACTTCATCGCGTCCGACGGCGTGAAACACGAGCACCGGCGGACGCCGCGGGATCCTCGGAGAAACGAACTCGAACACGTGCCAGGACGAATCGTCGACGCTGATTTTTCGTACCTCTCCCTGGATGCCGAGATTGTCGTCGGGAAAGTGAGGGTCGTTCGACATAAGTCACGTTAGAAGCGCCATCGGCCGAGCGGTAGCGACCATGAGAGCGACTATGCTCTTGCGCCCGGCTCCGCTCGCACCGAAGATGAACCACCTTCCTCTCGAGCCACGGCCATGCGCTTCGCCCTTGCCCCCGCGCTCATCGCGCTCAACGCGCTCGCGTTGTCGACGTCGCCTCTCGCCGCGCAAGCGCCCGTACAATCCGGCACTTCTCACCAGACGAAAAGCATTGCGTGGTCCGATCTCACGGGCGTATGGTCGGGACGCTCGCTGCGCGCGACATCGGATTCCGTCATTACATTGATCGCCGTGCATTTCAGCAGCCCCAACAAGATCTCGGTCACCTATCCGAATCGCGCGCCGATCATGGGCCGCTTGATCTCGACGGGCGGCGACAGCGTCGTGTTCGACTACGGTCCGTATGAGAGCCTCACGCGGGCGAAGCACACAGTCGCGTCCGTACACAACGTGCTCCACCTGAAGGGCAAGCGCATGACGGGCGGATTCATCGCGAAGTTCGACGATGGGCAGTCGCTCACGGGACGCCTCGAGCTCGCGCGAAAGTAAGCACCCAAGTGCCAGCGCGCGCACCACGATTGCATCGCGTCGTCGATCGCCTGACGGCGGAGTACGGACGACCGGAACCACCGCCTGCGGATTCGGCGTTCGCGCTGGTGCTCTGGGAGAAGGTCGCCTATCTCGCGCCGGACGAGCGGCGCCTTGCCGCGTTCGAGCTCTTGCGCGAACGCGTCGGTCTCACGCCGCAAGCGATCCTCGCGGCGACGCCGTCGGTGTTGCGCGAGATCGCGGCCGCCGGCGGCAAGGTCGGCATCGAGGAGCGTGCGCGGCGCATGCAGGATGCCGCCGCACTCGTGATCGATGAATTCGGCGGCTCACTCGACACTGTGTTGACGCTTCCGCTGCGCGAGGCAAAGCGCGCGCTGCAGCGCATCTACGGCATCGGTGAGCCGGGGGCCGAGAAGATTCTGCTGCTCATGCGGGCGCAGCGGCTGCTGCCGCTCGACTCGAACGGCGCGCGGACATTGGTGCGCATCGGCTACGGCGCCGACCACAAGAACTACACGACGATGTACCGCAGCGTCACCGAGGCCGCGACGCGCGAAGTGCGCGACGACATCGAGTGGCTGATGGACGCGCACCTCCTGCTGCGCCGACATGGCCAGGACATTTGCAAGACCTCGGCGCCGCGTTGCGGCGCGTGCGCGGTGCGCGCCGAGTGCAACTATTTCAAATCGCGCAAGAGGGCCTGAATGCGTGCGTCGTTCGGGAAGCGCGAGGCGAGCTGGCGCGTCACGCGACGCGCGTCGGCGTCGCGACGCGCGTCGCGAAGCGCGACGGCATAGGTAAATCCGATCGTCGCATCGTTTGGCGCGAGCGATGCCGCGACGGCCAGGGACTGCACGGCATCAGCTACGCGACCGGCGCGGGCGAGCGCGAGACCGAGTGCATAGTGCAAGCGCGGATCGTTCGGCGCGGCGACGAGTCCGCGCCGCAACGTCGCCTCGGCATCGGTATCGTGATGCTGCGCGCGCTGGACGTCGGCGAGATTGGCGTACGCCTCGCCGAGGCCCGGCGACAGCGAGATCGCCGCGCGCAACTCGGTGCTCGCTTCGTCGAAGCGTCCGAGCTCGGCGAAGTAGGTACCAAGCGTCAATCGATTTTCCGCGCGGTCGGCGTTGTATCGCTGGCTGGAGATAAAGTCTTGTCCCGCCGCCGCGAAGCGCGCGGAGTCGGCGCCGGTCAGCGTCGACGCGGCGGGGGCAAGTACCCATGCCGCCTCGATGCGCACGGCCCGCACGGAATCCGCCAACAGCGGGATCGCAAGGGCCATGCGTTGCGCCGGCGGAACCGATTCGAGAACGCTCAATGCCGCGCGCCGTACCAACGCATTGGTGTCACGAGCCGATAGTTGCGCGGCACCGAACGCGGCAGCGCTAGGTCGATCGCGAAGTCGTGCGAGCGCCGACGCGCGAACGATGGCCGGCTCGGTTGCGTCGCGAGCGACCGCGGCGAGCGAATCGCCCGCGAACGCCGCACCGCGCTCGTCTGCCGCGAAGCTCGCCGCGAAGCGCTGAAAGCCCGAGGCATCGTGACCGTACCAGTACCGTACCTGGTTCGCGGCCCATCGCGCGTCACGGTCGCGGTGGCAACTGCTGCACGCGTTCGGCACGCCGAGCGTGACGGAGAGATCCGGCCTCGGCACGCGAATGCTGTGATCGGCACGTGGGTCGATCTGCATGTACGTCGTTGCTGGCATATGGCACGATACGCACGCCGCGCCCGCGCCGCCGCGAGCGTGAAACGTGTGAGCGGTCGTATCGTACTTCGCCGCCACGTGACAGCGCGTACAGAGACGGTTGCCCGGCGCGCGCGGCCGCGCGCTGTGTGGATCGTGGCAATCAGAGCACGTCACGCCCGCGTGATACATGCGGCTCTCGAGAAACGAGCCATAGTTGTACACCTCGTCGTGCTGTTGCCCGTCGGCATAGTAAAGTCCCGACACCAGCAGCGACGGCACGTAGTGGTCGAGATAGCGATCGCCTGCGGCGTAACCGTCCGCGATCTGGACGCGACGAGAATGACACTGCGCGCATGTCTGGATTTCGCGATCGCTGGTGCGCGGGACGCTACGAATCGGCCTGCCATCGTTCGTAATGCCCCAATCGACTCCACGCCGCTCCGTCAGCTGCGCCGGCAAACCATCGTTCTTCCATAACAGCGACCGCGTCCACGACGGATATCGCGCCCACCGCGCATGTGCCGAGCCTGGACCGTGACACGCTTCGCACGAGACGTTGAGCTCCGCCCACGTCGTACGAAATTGGTCGGATGACGCGTCGTACCGCTTTCGAACGCCGGTCGAATGACAATCCGCGCACATGTAATTCCAGTTGCGCTGCCGCGAGGTCCAATGGAATTCGTCGGTGTGCGCGACCCACGGGCCGGGATCGAGCGAGAACCAGCGCTGTCCACCGTGTGACGCCGGGCGCGTGTCCCACGCTGTCGGCAACGGCTGCAGACGTCCATGCGAGAGCTCGACGAGATACTGCTGCAGCGGCGCGACGCCGAACGTGTACTTGATCGTATAGTCGTGCGGCTTGCCGTCCTCGCCTTCGGTGTTGACGACGTAGTCGGTGCCGCGCCGAAGGAACGTCGTCATGATGCCACCGAACGTCGCGGCCGTCGAATCGAAGCGGCCGAGGACCGTGGCCGGCGTTGCGGGCTGCATCGCGGCAAAGTGCTGCGACAATTTCCAGCCGACCGTTTCCGCGACGTGACATCGCGCGCATGCCGCGGCGCCGATGTACCGGGGCAGTTCGCGATCGCGAGTTCGCGCCAGGGCGACGCCGACTATCCCCGCGACGAGCGCCCCGGCGACGACCACGCCGAGCGCGATCGGTCGATCAGTGCGCCCGCGCCGCCAACTCCGCGTAGCGTTCCCGGAGCGTCTGGAGGATGGTCTGATAGCGCGGGTCCTGGGCCAGGTTCGTCGTCTCCAGCGGATCCGTCTGAAGATCGTACAGCACTTCGTAATTGGGCGTCGGGTCGACGTATTTCAAGTACTTGTAGCGGCCGCCGACGACGCCGACGGAGCGACGGATGCCGGGGTCGGCATACATCATCTCGAACATGAAGTCGCTGCGCCACCCACTGGGTGTCTTTCCATGCAGAATTGGTACGAGCGTCTGGCCCTGCATGACGGATGGCGTCTCGACGTGCGCGAGATCGAGAATCGTCGGCGCCCAGTCGACATTGAGCACCACCGACGAGTCGACGCGGCCGCCCTGCCCCGTCGGATCGCGCGGGTCGTAGATGAT